>DAIEHU010000062.1 GCA_027353395.1 Desulfobacteraceae bacterium | reverse complement strand
TATGGGTCCATATAAAACTCTCCACGGATTTATTCAAATCCTATTCCCTGAGCCGCGTCGAAAGCCAAGGTTCCTTTTGCCCGGACGATGGGGTCGTGCCGATTTCCGGGCAAGC
Organism: Desulfobacteraceae bacterium; assembly: GCA_027353395.1. GTDB lineage: Bacteria > Desulfobacterota > Desulfobacteria > Desulfobacterales > Desulfosalsimonadaceae > SURF-3. The sequence continues at coordinate 10,609 of DAIEHU010000062.1, read as the reverse complement.
GGATCAGCGTCCCGTTCTTCCTGATCGGCACGGGAGACGCGCAACGCATAAAATGGAATTTTAGAAAACAGCCTTTAAGGCAATATCTGTTTCCCGGCGGCGAACGCCAGATCATAGACAAAGGCCGGCAGACTGCCCAGCGCCAGAACCAGAAGGGCAAGGATCATGGCGACAGCGCCCGAACTCCGGCTGAGATCAATCGCCTTGGTTTGAACGGTTTCGGCGGCATAGGCGTACCGGACCAGATTGAGGTAATAGAAGATGGAAAAAGCGGTGTTTACTGCGGCCACAATAATGAGCCAGTCATAGCCCCGGCCCCAGGCGGATGAAAGCAGAAATAATTTGCCGGTGAATCCGACGGTAGGCGGCAGCCCCACAAGGGCGAACGCCCCGACCGCCAGAACAAACGCAAGCCACGGCGCCCGCTGATGCAGACCGGAGAGATCATCCAGAGAAACATTATCGCCATTTGGGGCCATCCGGCAGATGACCCAGAAACAGGTCAGATTCATCACCATATAGGCCATGGCGTAAAACGCGGACGCGGCGATACCTGCGGCGGTTCCGGCAACCAGGCCGATAATGATATACCCGGCATGGGCGACGCTGGAATACCCCAGAAGCCGTTTCACATCGGTCTGGACCAGGGCCGCCATGTTTCCGAAGGTCATGGATACGGCGGACAGGATGGCCAGGGTGTCCGTGAGGGATGTGCTGGGAAACGCGACATGAATCAGGCGGATGAGAGCCGCCATGGCCCCGACCTTGGGAAGGGTGGCGATAAACGCGGCGGTCTCATTGCCGGTGCCGGTATAAACATCCGGGCACCAGAAATGAAAGGGAAATAAAGCCAATTTGTAAAAAAACGCCGATAAAAACAGGGTGAGGCCGAACATGCCCAGGGGGTTCGCGGTGGAAAGGGCTTTCCCCAGCAATCCCAAGTAAGAGGTATGGGCGCTGGCCAGAACAAACGAATACCCCATGAGGGCGAAGGCGCTGGCCGCCGCGCCGAAAAGAATGTATTTGACCCCGGCTTCCGCCGCTTCCTTTGAACCGGCGCGGAGGGGCACCAGGGCATAAAGGCTGTAAGATGATATTTCAAGGCAAACCACCATGGTCATCATCTCCACTGCGCTGCACAGGAGCATCAGGCCCCAGGCGCTGGTGGCCAACAGGAGAAAATAGTCCACCCGCTTGTCCGCATCCACCGTGGAAAGCGTCTTGCCATTTAACGCCACAATGAAAAATCCGACAGAAATCACCAGCTTGAAAAACTGGGACAATGCGTCAATCTTATATGCATCATATAAAAACAGCCCGTTACTGGCAAGGCTGAGCGCGGCGATTCCCACACCCGCCAGAGACGCCCATGTGATCCACCGGTTGGATGTTTTATTGAAAAGAGATACCGCGAATATGGCGCATATCAATACAAACTGATACAGTTCCGGACCGAAATTAATCAAAAAACGCATGGCCTGATTCCTCACTCAATGTTCAACACGACTGCTGATGGATGCTGTTGCAGATTTTGAATTTTAGACAGCGTCTGGTTTAAAGAAGGATCGATCGTCCGCAGCGCCAGCCCAGGCGCAAGCCCCAGATATATCACCAGAATCGCCAGCGGAACCAGATAAACCCATTCCCGGAGATTGATATCTGGTTTTTCAAGAAACGCCGCTCCATGCCATCCCGGAACGGATGACGGCTCGCCCCAGGCCATTTTCTGAAGCAGCCGGAGCATATACGTCGCCGCCAGAAGTGCGCCCGGTATGGCCAGTGCGCCCACCCAGTAATTGTTTTGAAATGCGCCCACCAGCACGAGGATTTCACCCACAAAACTGTTGGTGCCGGGAAACGCCAAGGACGACAGGGAAAAAAGGCCGAAAAAAAACATGAATGCGGGCATATATTTTCCCAGTCCTTTATTATCGTTGATCTCCCGGCTGTGGCTTCTCTCATAGGTCGCGCCCACCATCATAAAGAGCCCGCCGGTGGTGATGCCGTGGTTGATCATCTGCATCACGGCACCCTCCGCTCCCCGGAGATTAAACATGAAAATCCCCAAGGTCACAAACCCCATATGCCCCACCGATGAATAGGCGATCAACTTTTTCATGTCATTCTGGCCCAAGGCCACAAACCCGCCATACAGGATAGAGGCGATGGAAAACCCGATCATCATGGGCGCGAAATAAACACTGGCCTCCGGCGTCAGCGGCAGCGCAAACCGCAGAAATCCGTATGTCCCCATTTTCAGCAAAACCGAGGCCAGCACCACGGAGCCTGCTGTCGGCGCTTCCACATGCGCCGCCGGAAGCCATGTGTGAAATGGGAACATGGGCACTTTAATGGCGAACGCCAGAGCCATGGCGAGGAACGCCCAATACTGAAAGGTAAAGGAATAATTGTGTTTCATCATTTCCGGAATGGAAAATGTGCCTGTCTGGGTATAAAACGCAATCATGGCTACCAGAAGCAGCGTGCTGCCGGCGAGCGTATAGATGATGAACTTGATGGATGCATATTTACGCCGCGGGCCGCCCCATACGGCGATCAGGAGAAACATGGGCACCAGCATGGCTTCCCAGAACACATAAAACAGAACGAAATCCAGGGCGCTGAACACGCCGATGCAGACCGCCGCCATGAGCAGCAGGCAGATATGAAATTCCTTGACCCGTTTTTCAATATACCGCCACGAGCACAGCACGCACAGGGGCAACAGCGCAACAGTGAGCAAAATCATGGTCAGGCTGATGCCGTCAATGCCCAGATAATAATTCAATCCCCATTTGGGAACCCAGGGCACCAGTTCCACAAACTGGAATACATCTCCGCCCGGCGAGTACGTAAACAGCGGCAGCGCCAGCAATATTTCAATAAGACCCGCGGCCAGCGCAAACTGGCGGACCCTTAGGCCATCATCAATGAACACCAGTAAAATGGAAGCAAGGATGGGAAAGAAAATTAAGATTGTCAGTGTCATCTATACAGATCCCTTGGTTATGTGTGACCCTTTCCTTAAAACAAATAAAACATGGCGAATACGCCGATAGCGATAACCAGCGCAAGCCCGATATAATCGGCGATTTTGCCGGTCTGCACCCTGGCAAGACGCCCCCCGGCGCCCAGCACGGTATAGGCGGACCCATCCACGACCCCATCAATGGCTTTCTCATCAAACAACCGGCTGATCTTCGCTACCAATAGCATCCCTACCAGTCCCACACGGTTATAAAATTCCGTCCACCAGTTATCCAGCCTGGCCAGGGGCCATCTGGCGATTGCCAGGCCGATATTGCCCAGCACCCGGTAAACATAATCGAAATCCAGATTGATTTTCGCATGGGGCACAATCACACGGCGCATCAGATAGAAGCCAAGTCCCGTGAAAGACAGGAGCAGCAGGGTTTGCAGCACGTGCCATGATGTGTAGGGAACGTATTCCACCGGATACGGCAGAAGCCGATAAAGCAGGTCCGGCATCACGCCGATAATGAAACACAGGAACGCGGCGATACTCATAGCCACATACATATTGGCCGGTATAGGCCTGATATCCTTCGTGTAGTCGGACTTGTGAAAAAAAGCGAAATACGGGAGCTTGATGCCAACGGAAAGGAAGGTACCCACGGCGGCCACCTCCATGCCCAGGGTGAGCCACAAGTGATGGGCTTCGGCGGCCCCGGTAATGGTCATGGTTTTGGATATAAAACCGTTGAACAGGGGGAACCCGGAAATGGAAACCGCGGCCACCATATAGCAGAACATGACCCAGGGCAACCGGTAAGCCAGACCGCCAAGTTCGGTGAGTTTGGCGGTTCCGGTGGCATACAGCACGCATCCCGCGCCCATGAACAGCAGACCCTTGTAGAGAATATGGGCGTAGGCATGGGCGCATGCGCCGTTCACGGTCATGGCTGTGCCGATGCCGATGCCGGCCACCATGTACCCCACCTGTGAGATAATATGGTAGGACAATATCCGCCGGGCATTGTTTTCAATGGTAGCGTATGCCGCGCCATAAATGGTCATAAGCACGCCCATCACCGCAAGGATCTCAAACCCAGCAAACCCGCGGGCCAGCACATAAACAGCGGTCTTGGTGGTGAAGGCGCTCATGAACACCGCGCCCGTCACCGTAGCTTCGGGATACGCATCCGGCAGCCAGGCGTGAAGCGGCAGCACCGCAGCGTTCACGCAGAACCCGATCATGATCATATAATCATAAAACTGCGCGGCGCCAGGCGCAACCGGCGTGAAGGCGAATGTGCCCAGGGCATTGTGACGCAATAGCATTCCCGCAAGCAAAAACAATCCCCCCAGGATATGAAACAGAAAATACCGGAACCCCGCTCTGGTGGAACGCTCCGAGCGGTTAAGCCAGACCAGGAAGGTTGAGGCCACGGACATCATTTCCCAGAAAATAAACAGTGTGACGTAATCGCCCGCAAACACGCAGCCAAATGCGCCGCCCACATAAAAACAGGCGGCGAAATGCTGGGCCCGGTCCTTGAGGTGCATGGCGTAAATCATGCCGATCAGGGATTGAATGGCGAAAATATTGGCGAATACCAGGGAAAGCTTGTCAACCCGGCCAAAGGTGAGTTCAAGGCCCAGGTAGCGATGCACCCCGTGAACCCCGTCCTTCATCAAAAAAATCACAGCGATAATCGCCAGAACGGGCGGCAGGGGAAGAAGCCAGCGCCAGACTTTGTGGTTTTCGGATTTTACCAGCAACAACAGCATGGCGGCCGCGAAAAAGCCGATGGATGGATGAAAAAAATTACTTAGATTCATAAAAGTCCTCTGGTCTGCTAATCATCAAAAAAATGACTTTTTTGAGTATCACCACAAAGGCCAGCCCGCACCCTGTCCCGAATACCGCCCAGAATCCCGGAAATGCCTCCAGTTCAAAATGCGGATGATGCGGCAGAATAAAGACATTGACGGCCACCAGCGCGGCAAGCCAGCCAAAAAACAACCATTTCATCAATAAATAATGATCTCTCGCCCATTGAAGCAATCTGGAAAACATATTTACCTCTACATAAACGCATGGATTAGATTTAAAAAGAAATCCGGATACAGACCCAGGCACACGGACGTCACTGCTGTAAAAAACAGCGGGCCCACCATGGTCCAGGGGGCTTCATGAATATGATCCATATCCACATCCGGATGGGGTTTCCCCACATACGCTTTGTAAATAATGGCCCCGAAATAGGTCGCGTTCAGCAGGGTGCTGGTGAGCAAACAGGCCAGCAGCACGTATTGGTGGATGGTCACCGCGCCATTTATCAAAAACCATTTGCTCACAAACCCGCATACCGGCGGCACGCCGATCATGCTTAACGTGGCCATGCTGAACGCGGCGAAAGTCCAGGGCATTTTTTTGGCAAGCCCGGACATTTTTTCGATACTCTTCAAATGAGACGCCACGTAAATGGCCCCGGCGCTGAAAAAAAGCGTGATCTTGGAGAATGCATGATTGGCGATATGCAACAGCCCCCCCTGAACCGCGATGGGGGTTAGCATGGCGACGCCGATTATAATATAAGAAAGTTGGCTCACGGTGGAATAAGCCAGCCGGGCTTTCAGGTCATCCTTGGTCATGGCGATCATGGATGCGGCCACAATGGTAAACGCCGCCACATAGGCAGTGGGAATTCCCAGAAACAGCTTATCCAGCGCAGTTACCCCAAAACCAGACAGCATGACCCGGCTCATGGAGAATACCCCCGCCTTGACAACCGCCACCGCATGAAGCAGAGCGGAAACCGGCGTCGGCGCGACCATCGCGGAAGGCAGCCAGTTGTGCAGAGGCATGATCGCGGCCTTGGCGATACCGGCGATATACAGCACATAGGTAATCTGAACCAGAACGGGATTGGCGTCCGGCGGGAACATGCCGGTGACCATGTCTCCCAGATGAAAATCGAGGGTGCCGCACAATACATAGGTCAGGACCATGGCCGGCAGGAAAAACAGCTTGGAGGTTCCCATGAGGTAAACCATGTATTTTCGGGCGCCGTGATAGGCTTCCGCATCCTGATGGTGCGCCACCAGCGGATAGGTGAAGACAGAGATGATCTCATAAAACAGGTAAAGGGTGAAAATATTGGCGCTCAGCGCCACCCCCAGAGCCCCGAAAATCGCCACGGCAAAACAAAAATAATACCGGGTCTGGGCATGTTCCTTCAGGGATCTCATATAGCCGATATTATAGGACGTGGCCAGTATCCAGAGAAAGGAGGCGACAATGGCGAAAATAAGGCTCAACCCATCGGCGCAAAACTTCACCTCAATGCCCGGGATCAATTGGAACAGGGGGTAGATGTAAATAGTCCCTTTTATCACACCGGGAACCAAAGACAGCACAGACAGGAAACTGGCGATGGCGGCGATAAAAGACACGGCTTCCCGGCGATTTTCATTCTTGCCCAGCCACATGATCAACAACGGCGCGACGCCCGTAATCACAATCGGTATGAGAAGCCTTGAACTGGTCACAAAATCCGGCATATCCTACCCCCGCAGCAAAGAAATGTTATCGGATTCGACATGACCGAACCGCTTATCCACAATCAGCAAGATCGCCAGCACCAGCGTCGTTTCAGCGGCAGCGAGCCCCATAACCAGAAGCGTGCTCAACTGGGCCAGCGCCCCATTGGTTTCCGTGAACTGGGCGGCGGCCATAATGCTGAGGCCCGCGCCATTCAACATCAATTCCACGCCGATAAGCATTCCCACCAGACTTCTCCGGTACATCACGCCAAACAGCCCGATGCCGAACATGGCGATGGCCACCCATTGATAGGTTGAGAGCATTGTTATCTACTTCCTCCTTTCATAAACCGCCACCATGGCGCCAACCATGGCCACAAACAGAACCACTGAAATCAGTTCAAACACAAGGGCGTAAGGCCCCAGAAGGGCAGCGCCAAGTTCGGAGACGGGAACGCCGCGCGGAGACATGCTTGACATGATCGGATATTTTGTCACCATTCCGGCCAGGAGCAAGGCCATGACCCCGCCGGCAAGCAGGGACAGGATTTTTTTCCGGGGGGTTTTCAGGGGGGTTTCATATCTTTCCCCCCGGCTCGCCATGGTCAGCATGACGGCCATGAAAATAATCACGCTGACCGCGCCGATATAGATCAGTATTTGCATCAGGGCGACAAACGGCGCATCCATGAGAAAATACAAACCCGCAACTCCCACCAGCGTCACCAGAAGTCCGGCGAACGCACGCACAATGCTTCGGGTTCCGGTGGCGACCATTCCGCCTCCCAGCACCAGAACAAGGTAAAACCCAAAGGTTAAATGGGCGAGCATCTGCATGATCAAGCCTCCTTTCCGGTTTTGAGCTGTTCGTGGAGCCGCGCCACCAAATCCATTTTGATATCTTTCCGGTCAAATTCCGCCCAGTACACATGATGGGAAAACCCAAGGGCCGTCACCGGACAATTTTCAACGCACTGACCGCACAGGCTGCAATAGCTGTAATCATACATCAGGGCGTTTAATTTTTTGATTTTCTTTGGCTTCTTTTCCGGGTCCGGATTTTCTTCCATCAGTTCCAGCACCTGGACATCCAGGCATCCGGACGGACAATTCCGGGCGCAGGTGCCGCAGACGATACAATCCGTACCGGATGGGTTTTTCGCGCCCGGCAGAAGTTCCACATGACCCGAATAGGTCGCTATATTATCTACGGTTTTTCGCGGATAATGCACCGTCACCTGGGGTTTGAATGCATACCTGCCGGTGACGCCCATACCCACCGCAAGACTGTATAACCCTTTGATTGCCTCAACAATTTCTCCGTATAAATTCATATTTTTACCACCGCCGCGACATAGAGCAGATTAAACAGGGACAAAGGGATCAGCCATCGCCAACTGATATTTAAAAGCTGATCAAACCGCACCCGCGGGAATGTCCACCGCACCCACATCATCAAAAGCACCAGCCCGTAAACTTTGGCAAAAAACCAGATAAACCCGAGGATTTCAGGTCCAGGTCCTTTCCATCCGCCCAGAAACAGGATGGTGCATACGGAAGAAACCACCACCATGCTGGAATATTCCGCCAGAAAGAACAGACCGAATCCCATGCCGGAATATTCCGTGTGAAATCCGGCGGTCAGTTCGCTCTCGGCTTCCGGCAGATCAAAGGGCGCACGGTTGGTTTCCGCCAGGGCGCAAATCAAATAAATTATAAATCCAGCCGGTTGTGTCAGCCAGTGCCATTGCCACGGCCATGCGCCCTGCGCATCGACAATGGCGGATAGCTGCAAGGTTCCGGTCATCAGCGTAACGGCCAGCACCGCCAGCAGCATGGGAATTTCATACGCCACGGCCTGGGACACAGACCGGACCGCGCCCAGAAGCGACCATTTATTATAGGATCCCCAGCCGGCAAGACATAAAGCCAGCACGTTAAGGCCAGAAAACGCCAGTATCAGGATCAAGCCCAGATTGGCGTCAAAAGCCACCAGGTTTTTCCCCACGGGAATAGCCATAAACAACAGCGGCAACGGGGCGAATGCCAGCATGGGCGCAACCCAGAACAGCAGCCGGTCTCCGCTGGGCGAAAAAAGCTGCTTTCCCATGAGTTTCACCGCATCCGCCAGGGTTTGCAGGATGCCCCACGGCCCGACCTCATAAGGGCCTGGCCGCCGCTGAATAAATCCCGCCACTTTGCGTTCCACATACACCAGCGCCAGCCCGTTGACGCCGATAAAGGCCAGAATGGCCACCAGACCAATCAGGATGTGAATGAGTTCCAATGGTATGAATTGTATCATGCTGTTCATCTGTCAATCTCCGGTATGACCAGATCCAGACTTCCCAGAATCGAAACCGCGTCCGCCAGCAGAGTGCCTCTCGCCAGCTCGGCAAAAAGGCTTAAATTGGAATAGGACGGAGAACGCAGCTTCAGGCGATAGGGAGTAGTGGATCCATCGCTGATGATATAAACGCCGATTTTACCCCTGCCCCCTTCCACGGCGAAATACACATCGCCCTTCGGCGGCTTGATGCGTTTGGGCGCTTTCGGGGCCATAAAATCGCCTTGGGGCAGCATGTCCAGCGCCTGTTCGATGATGCGGACGCTCTGTTCCATTTCCGCCACCCGCACACGGTACCGGGACATGGCATCACATTCGGAAAATACAGGAATTTCAAAATCCAGTTCCGGATAAACCGAATAGGGTTCAGATCTCCTCACATCGTATTTCTGGCCGGAACCCCGCAGCACCGGTCCGGTCGCGCCATAACGCCGCGCCATTTCCAGAGGCAAAACCCCGATTTCCTCGCACCGCTTGCGCAGGATATAATTGTCCGTCACCAGATCCTTGTACATGGGCAGACGTCTTTTCATGAGCTTGCAGAAATCCCTGGTTCCTTCGATGAATGCATCCGTCACATCGGTTCTGACCCCGCCGAACCGGTAATAGCAGTAGGTAAGACGGGAACCGGTGACCATCTGAAGCAGATCAACCGCCATCTCGCGATCGTCAAACGAATACATGATAGGCGTGAACGCGCCCAGATCCAGGAGATACGCGCCCCACCATACCAGATGTGAGCAAATCCGGTTCATTTCGCAGGTGATCACCCGGATAAACTCCGCCCGCCGGGGAACTTCAATCTGGCAGAGTTTTTCCACCGAGCCGATATAACCCCAGTTCCAGGCCAGTGCGTGCAAGTAATCCACCCGTCCCATATTGGGCATATACTGATGATAGGTTTTAATTTCTCCCATCTTTTCATGCATCCGGTGGAGGTATCCGATTACCGGCTCCGCACGGGTGATGTATTCGCCCTCCATCTCAACAATCACCCGGAGCACACCGTGGGTGGAGGGATGCTGGGGCCCCATATTGATAATCAGCCGGCCTTCCTGTTCCTGGTCCGCCTCAAAACAATTGGTATAAAAATCGCCGCAAAGTGTCTCTTTCGTCATTTATCTTTCTCCGTGCGGGACTGGTCGGCATCTGCAATGGCTTCGGCAGGTTCCGGGGCTTCAAAATGATACCGCTCACCCTTTGAAGGCGTTACTGGATCGCACCCCCCCAAAAACAGATAAAGGCTTTCACGATTTTTTTCAGGTTTCAACAAAGGGTGTTGGGCGAATTCGGCGGGTAGTAATAAAGGACGGAACTGGGGATGATCGCTGAACTTGACGCCGAAAAAATCAAAGCATTCCCGCTCATGCCACTGGGCTCCGGAAAAAATATCCGATATTGTCGGGATTTCCGGATCGTCATGGCTGGTCAGCACTCTTACCGTCACCCGTCCCGGATGATCAAAATGATCGAAGTGATACAACACTTCAATCCCTTCGGCGAAATCCGCGCCTGCGATGTCTTCGATATGATATCCGGCTTCAAACAATCGCTGGGCTGCCGCCTTAAGCTGATTCGTATCCAGAAAGACCGTCATCACGCAGCCGCACTGTTCATATCGGCAACCCGTTTGCGCGCAAATCGGGAGCCCTTCAAAGCGGTTTTCAGATGCTTTCATCCAAATGCCCTCAATCCTCACAATTCGTCATTTATAATTTGTCAGTCATCATTATTTTTACACCACCGCGGGCC
>DAIEHU010000061.1 GCA_027353395.1 Desulfobacteraceae bacterium | reverse complement strand
GGGTTTACCAGATCCCGGTCCGTAATAAGCACGCCTTGGGGTTTCAGGTCGTTGATATATTTTTCATAGGCCGACTGGGACATGCACACCAGGATGTCCGGATGTTTGATGTAGGGATACTGAATCACGGTGTCCGAGACAATCACCTGGGCCGCACACGCCCCGCCCCTGGATTCCGGACCATAGGACTGGACCAGGGTGCTTTCCTTCTTGTCTCCCAGGGCCGCGGCCTGCCCCAGGATACGTCCGGCCAGAATAATGCCCTGGCCCCCGAAACCCGTGACAATGATCTCCCGGCGCATGGTTTTATTGATTTTTGTCATGGGTTTTTCCTTTGATCCCTCATTTTGACCAGAATTTCATCCGGGGTCGGTTTGTCGATATCGATAAATTTCCCCAGCACCACCCCTTTTTGAAAATCAATGTCCAATTCCGAAGGCGCGGCATGATTTTTAATAATGGTATTGTTCTGGAATTGCCGGACCATGTCCATGGTTTTGATTTTGTTGCGCCGGGCATAGTTGATGGGGCAGGGCGACAGCACTTCGATAAACGAAAATCCTCGATGGTTTATGGCTTCCACAAATGCATGGGTCAAATCTCTGGAATGAATCATGGTCCAGCGGGCCACGTAAGTCGCGCCGGAAGCAATGGCGAGCATCGGCAGGTTAAACGGCGAATCCGGATTGCCGTAAGGCGTGGTGGCGGATTTAGCCATGTGGGGCGTGGTGGCCGCCACTTGGCCGCCGGTCATGCCGTAAATAAAATTGTTGATGCAGATCACCGTAATGTCCATATTGCGGCGGGCCGCGTGGATGAAATGGTTGCCGCCGATGGCGAACAGGTCGCCATCTCCGGAAAACACGATCACGTTGACGGATGGGTCCGCCATCTTGATGCCCGTGGCGAATGGAATGGCCCGGCCGTGGGTGGTGTGAAAGGAATCGAGCCGCACATACCCGGCCCCCCGGCCCGAACACCCGATGCCGGACACCATGGAAAATTTACCATAATCAATGCCGGTTTGTTTTATCGCGCTGAGGCAGGCGGAAAAAACCGTTCCAATCCCGCACCCAGGACACCAGATATGGGGAATGCGCTCAACCCGGATCAGGTCTTCCAGCGGATGTTTCGGAATCTCTTCCAATGGTGCGGATTTTGCTTTTGTTTGCCGTTTTGCTCTCGCCATATATTAAAAACCCCTCAGAAAACCTCTTTTATCAATTGAATGACCGCATCCGGCGTGATCACTGTGCCGCCGGAATGGCCCGCCAGATAGGACGGGACTGCGGAACCCGCGCATCGCTGCACTTCCCGGCTGATCTGGCCCATATTGATTTCCACGGTGACAAAGCCCTTCACCCGCTTGGCCAGTTCCCGGATCTGATCTTCCGGAAACGGCCAGACCGTGATGAGCCGGAACAGTCCGGCCCGAATGCCCATGCTGCGAAGCTCGTCCACCGCCGTATAACTGGTGCGGGCCGATACCCCGTAAGAAACAATCACGATGTCCGCATCCGAAAGCAGATAGGATTGGGTGCGGATGATGTCATGGAGATTGTTTCTGATTTTTCCCAAAAGCCGGGCCATCATCTCCTTCTGAGTGTCCACGGACATGACCGGATACCCCTGTTCATCATGGGTGAGACCGGTCACATGCACATTGTATCCATCACCGATGGCGGGCATGGGCGGCACACCGTTCGGCCCCGGCTGATAGGGCTTGAACCGGTCCTTGCGCCCGGATGGCCGCGGCCGGGAAACGGTCCTGATTTTGGATGCCTGGGGAATCACCACCTTTTCGCTCATGTGGCCCACCACTTCGTCGGACATGATGAATACCGGCACCCGGTAGGTTTCGCTCAAGTTAAAGGCTTCTATGGTGAGATCAAACATTTCCTGGGGCGAGGACGGAGAGAGCGCAATGATTTCATAATCTCCGTGAGACCCCCACCGGGCCTGCATCATGTCCGCCTGGGCCCCCATGGTTGGCAGACCGGTGCTTGGTCCGCCCCGCTGGACATTCACCACCACGCAGGGAGTTTCCGTGACCACGGCGAGTCCTACAGTTTCCATCATCAAGGAAAAACCCGGCCCGGAGGTGGCGGTCATGGTTTTCGCGCCGGTCCAGGCGGCCCCGAGAATGGAGGTTATGGCCGCGATTTCGTCTTCCATCTGGATAAACGTGCCGCCTAGGTCCGGCAGCCGTTCGGCCATGCGTTCCGCCACTTCGGTGGCCGGGGTGATGGGATACGCCCCGAAAAACGTACATCCCGCGGCAATGGCCCCTTCCGCGCACGCGATGTCGCCGTTGATAAAATGTTCACCTGTAAGTACCTTGGGTTCCATTATTCTTTCCGTTGAATATTAAGTAGATAGGAGTTTAGACGGATGCTTCCGTTTCAACATCGTCAGCTACGGTATAAATGGCGAATTCCGGGCACAGGAGTTCGCAATAATGACAGTTCAAACACTCGCTGGATTTGACGACCATCGGCGGATGGTAGCCTTTTTTGTTGAATTCCTTGGAAAAACCCAGCACTTCCCTGGGGCAGAATTCAATGCAGTAACCGCAGCCCTTGCAGCGATCTTTGATGATATGGACCTTCCCCCGGACAACATCGATATCGCCCGTATCCAGAGGCTCTCGCCAGTATTTCATAATAATGCCTTTTATGGTGTTTCTGGTGTTTTCAAATAGATGTTTTAATTTAAGGGTAAAGCTTTATCGCTTTTGCTCAAAATTTCAAGGGAAAAAATTTGGGAAATAACGGGCTATTCCGGCTTTTTGGGGATCCCCCCTTATTTTTTAGAGGGGTGTCCCAAAAATACCATCGATTAACTTTAAATCTTGTCAGGACCATCAAAATTGTGTATGATTTTAACGCTTTTAAAAGAAATTCGAACGGGTATTTATCAGTGGGCAGGCTTTCGCGCCCTATTTTTACATTGATTTAAATAAAGGCTAAATAAATGGGCGGCACCATTCGCGCTGACATACAACCTGGCGTTAAAGTTTTGATCGTCTTGAAAAAAGACCAAAAAATTAATAGATTGACCGAGGGAATCGTAAAAGATATTTTGACAAAATCCCCGAATCACCCTCATGGTATAAAAGTCCGGTTAGAAAGTGGAGAAGCCGGTAGGGTTAAAGAAATATTGGGCAAAATTGATGGCGCTATGTTTACAAAAAATAAGGAGGAACATCATGGGAGATAAGGGCGGCAAAAAAGACAAGGAAAAAAGTCAAAAGCAAAACAGCGAAAAACAAAAACATAAAGAAAAAGATAAGCTCGATAAACAGCCGAAAAAAAAGCTCTGATAGATATCGCCATAATAATTGAGAGGGAATGCCCGCTTCAAACGATACAATATAAAAAACGGGAGAGGTGATATTTTCCCCGAAGCCGTTGCGCAATAAAAAGCCGTCAAGGGAGCCGGCATCCCGTTGGCGGCGGTTGTTAAAAACTCTAACTTATTGAAATAATTGGTGACCCCAACGGGGTTCGAACCCGTGTTACCGGCGTGAGAGGCCAGCGTCCTAGGCCGCTAGACGATGGGGCCATATTCTTGAATTTATTATAAATATCAATAAAAAAGCTTTCTTTGCCCTGTCCGGCAAAAGAATTTTATACATTATTCAGGCGGCATTTGTTTGTCAAACAGAATTTTTGCCTGTATTTTTACCCGGCTATCCGTCGGCGGTTTTTTTACCCCGGCGGAATCCAATGATCAGGTAGATGAAGCAGCCCACAAAGGGAATCAGGGCGATCAGCCACCAGGCGGCTTTCTCCCCCGGCGTTTTGAATTGCTTCATGGATACGTCCACCAGCATCCAGACGGTCAGCAGGAAAAACGGAACGGTCATGGCGATGAAGGTGGTGATGGTTTTGATATCCATTTGCTGTCCTTTTCGCAGCCTTCGGTCTAAGCGCCGGATTTGAGTTTATCCGTAATATTTAAAACCGTATTCACATAATAACTGCTGTGGTTGTAGTGGTAAACCACTTTTTCCGCCTCTTCGCGCGTGATGCCGGGTTTCCAGCCATAATGTTTCAGGTAGTTGGCGATACTGGCAATGGCGTCTTCATTCTGGAAAAGATCCACTTTGCCGTCCTTGTTGCCATCTTGCGCATACAGCAGAATATTGCTGGGCATGAATTGGGCGATACCCATAGCGCCGGCATAAGATCCAATAATGTCATAGGGCTCGATGCCTTCTTTTTCCACATACTTGATAAAGGCCTTCAATTCGCCATAGGCCCACTGGGATTTCTGCACGGCTTTTTTTTCATAATCCGCTCTGGAGATGCGGTTTTTTGCGGGAATCTCATCCCAGAAGCGGTCGCGGGTGGCTTTGTCCTCCAGGGCGGCCATGGTAGCAAGGATGTTGAGAACCGACCGGTTGCCGACATAGGTTCCCAGCCTTGTTTCCACCAGCATAATGGCGGTGATGACTTCCTTGTCAACGCCGTAATCCGCTTCCGCCTTCAAGAGGCTCGCCTGGTTGTTGCGAATATAGGCCCTGGCGTTATTGATGGATTCGTCCGACAAAAACTGATCATAGTTGAGAGTGCTCTCCCGGTGCTGGAAATAGCCGGACACACCATTGATATCAAACGATACGGCCGGATGGTCGAATATCCGGTTGATTTGTTCCGGGGTAAATTTTTCCGACTTATCATTGGCCAGATGATTTTCAAGGAGGGTAAAGTTGAAGTCGCTTTGCGAAGCGCAGGCGGCAAGTGGAAAAAGCATCACAAAAAGGATCAGATAGCTGCAGAGGATCGACGGCCGACTATCGGTCGACAGCGGGATAAACGGGTTTCTCACGGTGCGCCTCCAGAGTATGTATTCAAAATAATGGGGTTCTTATCAAGATATCAATCGCTTAAACAATGGGAATGCCATACCGCTTTCGTCGCGTAAACGCAGACACATTCCGAAAGCCCATGCTGCGGAGCAAACCAACGGCTGATTCAAAATGCCGCCCCACCTGACCGGGTGCATGGGCGTCCGAACCGATGGTCATGGAAATGCCCAGGGAATGACATGCCTTCAATAATTCGGCTCCGGGATAAAATTCCGCCGCCGGATGGTCAACACCGCTGGTATTAAGCTCAATGGTGAGATGATTATAACTGATTTTTGATAATAAGGCATCAAATTTTTCTGACAGCCATGGGGAGGGCCGGCGTCCGAATTTTTTGATCACATCCAAGTGGCAGACTATATCCGCAAATTTTCGGGAGACCATCTGATCAAGGCTATCCAGATACCGGTCACATATTTCATCTATCGGTTGATTTTCCCGATTCTTTGTATTTTTTGAGCTGACAATATTCATATCGTCAATAAAATGAACCGAGCCGCCGATGACGTCAAAATCAAACGAACGAAAGATGTCTTCCGCCTGATCCGCGGTTTTAGGGTCAAAATCCACTTCAAGGCCCACTTTTACAAGGATCTGGCGTTCAAATTCATGAGCCAGCTGACGGACGGAGTGGAAGTAAAAAGGCACATCTCCAGGCTCCATGGACTGACTTTTGCCGTTTTGATGCAAGGTCAGATGGTCCAGAAAACAGATTTCCCGTAAACCGGTTTTGACCGCTTTTTGAATATATTCCGCCATCGCGCCGTTTGCATGGTTGCAAAGGGATGTATGAACATGATAATCAATCATTATTTTTGTGTAGCACAACTGAAATGGAAAAGAACAGGTAATATTTGCAATGGCGGGCGGATTAAGCATTAGGCCGGCGAAGAAAAAAATCAAAACCACGTTTTGCTGTCAGGAATGCGGGTATTTTGCGCCTAAATGGCTGGGCCGTTGCCCGGAATGCGGCGGGTGGGACTGCTTTGTGGAAGAGCGCCCCACACCGGCATCCATATCTGGGGGCATGGCAGGGAAAGGTCTGTTCAGCGCCCATCCAGTGCCCATTGATTCGGTGGTGCTGGATGAAGAGAACCGTACTTCCACCGGGATTCATGAATTCGACCGGGTGCTGGGAGGCGGCGTGATTCAGGGCAGCCTGGTCCTGATCGGCGGTGATCCTGGCATCGGCAAATCCACATTGCTTCTCCAGGTTATTCACGGGCTGTATTCCATTAATAAGAAAATCCTGTATGTATCCGGCGAAGAATCCATCCGGCAGATCAAAATGCGGAGCCAACGGCTGAACGCCTCTTCGCCGGGAATGCTGGTGGTTTCCGAAATTGATGTGGATGCCATACTGAATATGGTGGAGACGGTGATCCCCGATGCGGTGGTGATTGATTCCATTCAGACCATGTTCAGTCAGGATATTTCTTCTGCGCCAGGCAGCGTCAGCCAAGTGCGGGAGTCCACCATGAAATTGATGCTCATGGCCAAGCAAACCGGCATTCCGACGTTTTTGATCGGGCATGTGACCAAGGACGGCGCCATTGCCGGCCCCAGGGTCATGGAACATATGGTGGATACGGTATTGTATTTTGAGGGAGACCAGAACCACGAATTCCGGATACTTCGGGCCGTGAAAAATCGGTTCGGCTCCACCAACGAAATCGGGGTGTTTGAAATGAAAGAAAGCGGCCTGGCCGAGGTGCCGAATCCTTCCGCCGTTTTTCTGGCCGAACGCGCGGCCAATTCCCCCGGTTCCGTGGTAACGGCCTGCATTGAAGGGACGCGCCCGATTCTTGTGGAAATTCAGGCCCTCATCAGCAGCGCCGGGTTCGGCACGCCCCGGCGGACCATTCTGGGCTTGGACTACAACCGGGTGTCCCTGCTGGTGGCGGTGATGGAAAAAAAATTGGGATTGAACCTGGCCGGGCATGATATATTTATGAATGTTACCGGCGGCGTAAAAGTATCGGAGCCGGCGGTGGATATGGGCATTGTGTCCGCGGTGGCGTCGAGTTTTCTGGACCGGCCCATTCCTGAAGGGTTGATCGCCATCGGGGAGGTCGGACTCTCGGGTGAAGTGCGCGGAATTTCCCATCTGGAGGCGCGGGTGGCTGAAGTCCGGAAAATGGGATTCACCAAATGCATCGTGCCGAAAACCAGTTTGAAACAGTTGATCAAAAAAAGCGATATTGAACTGGTCGGCATTACCCGGCTGGTTGAGATGATGGAAAATTTATTTTGACAGGGAAAAAAACAAACAATAAATACGTTTCGGATCATTATTCCAGGCAGGCGAAAAAGGACGATTTCCCGGCCCGGTCTGTTTATAAGCTGAAAGAAATTCAGCAGAAATTACAGATCATCAAACAAGGGGACAAGGTGCTTGATCTGGGTTGCGCACCGGGTTCCTGGACCAAATTCGCCGGAGAACTGGTAGGGGAAAAGGGGCTGGTGATCGGAATTGACCAGAAGGCCATTTCTGAACGCTTTCCAACCCATGTCCATATCATGACGGGTGATGTGATCGTGCTGGCGGAAAAGGATGCGGATGATCTGGCTGGCCTCATCGGGGAAGGGTTTCATGCGGTTTTAAGCGACATGGCGCCGTCGACCACGGGACGCAAAGAAGTGGATGCGGCCCGGTCTTATTATCTGTGCAGGGCGGCCCTGACCATTGCCGGGAAAATTTTGGAACCAGGTGGATTTTTTGTGTGCAAAATTTTTCAGGGAGAAGATTTCAACGAATTTGTAAATAAAGTCGCCGGTGATTTTGAACAGCATAAAATATTTAAACCACAAAGCTGCCGGAAAGAAAGCAAGGAAATTTATATTATCGGTTTGGGGAAAAAATAAGGAGGAGAACTGATGTCCGGACATAGCAAATGGGCAAATATCAAACACAAAAAGGGCGCTGAAGACGCCAAGAGAGGGAAAGTTTTCACGAAAGTCGTCAAGGAAATCATTGTGGCCGCACGCTTGGGTGGCGGTGATCCGAGTTGCAACCCGCGACTGCGCATGGTGCTTCAGAAAGCCAAGGCCAGCAACCTTCCCAAGGACAATGTTGAACGAGCCATCAAAAAAGGGACCGGTGATCTGGAAGGCTCCAATTACGAGGAAATTTTATATGAAGGGTATGGCCCGGGCGGTGTGGCGGTGCTGGTGGAATCCCTGACCGATAACAAAAACCGGACAGTGGCCGATGTCCGGCATATTTTTAATAAGCACAACGGAAACTTAGGTGCGAACGGATGCGTGGGCTGGATGTTTGATAAAAAAGGCTGGATTTCCGTCGTCAAAGCCGGTGTGGATGAGGATTCCCTCATGATGGCGGCCCTGGAAGCCGGGGCTGAAGATGTCAAGACCGACGATGACGCCGAGTATGAAATTATCACGGCGCCGGATGATTTTGAGGCCGTTAAATCCGCTATTGAAAAAGCGTCGATTGCGATTCTGGATTCCGAAGTGACCATGCTCCCGCAAAATTACGCCCGCATCACCGGAAAGGAAGCCGAGCAAATGATCAAGCTCATGGACGCGCTGGACGATAACGACGATGTCCAGAAGGTTTATACCAACGCCGACATCCCGGATGAAGTGATGAACGCATTGTAGGGATTAGCTGATTAGGCTGTAGACTGAAGGCTACAGCCTAAACCCCTACAGCCTACCGTATGGCAATCATTCTCTCCACCGATTTTAATGCCGGAACCCGGATGTCTTCGGGAACCTTTACCTTGCCGGTCAGATGTTCCAGGCTTTCGGCCACATCTTCCAGCGTGATTTTTTTCATGTCCCGGCATTCCAGCGCTTCTGAGGCCGGATAAAATATTTTATCCGGGTTCGCTTTTTGCAGCGGATACAGCAGTCCTACTTCGGTCCCGATTATAAACGCGGTGTATTCCGACTCACCGGCCACTCGCAGCATTCCTGAAGTGCTGGTAATGATATCCGCCAAATCCAGCACTTCTGTCCGGCATTCGGGATGGGCCAGGAACAAGGCGTTAGGATGGCGCTGCCTTTGAGCCAAAACATCCGCCGGGGTCAGGGCGTCATGAAACGGACAGCAGCCGTCCCAGGGATGAATGGTTTTTGTGGTATGGGCCGCAGCAAAAGCGGCCAGGTTGCGATCCGGCCCCATCAAAATTTCATCTTCCGCAAGACTGTTCACCACTTTAACGGCATTAGCAGACGTACAGCAGACCGTTGTCAGCGCTTTGACCGCCGCGGTTGAGTTGACGTAAGTCACCACCGGCATGCCGGGGTGCTTCCGAATCCATTCGGTTAATGCTTCCGGATTGATGGTATCGGCCATGGGGCATCCGGCATCCGCTTTTGGCAGAAGCACGGTTTTGTCCGGCGACAGAATGGCGGCGGTCTCCGCCATGAACCTCACCCCGCAGAAAATGATGATCCGGGCATCTGTTTGCGCGGCCCGGATGCTCAGCTCCAGCGAATCGCCGCAAAGATCGGCAATATCCTGGATTTCCGGCGGCTGGTAATTGTGCGCCAAAATGATCGCGTGTTTGTCCCTGGCCATGCGCCTGATCGCGTCCTGGATGTTTTTTTTCATGTCATCATGCATGGCGGTTACTCATCCATTTTTAATACTTCGGCCCCGGCCGGGATCTGGAAGCTGAACAAAGAGGCATCCAGCGGCTCGAATTTCAGATTCGAAAATTCAATCCGGGTTTCGTCGCCATACTCGTTTAACGTCACCACGCTTTTAATTTCAAAGCTGGATTTATCGATGTTTAAAAAAATCGCCGATAAATCCATTTGTTTTTTGCGGGGAACCAGTTTGATGGCATATTGATCAGGGCTTGCCGGTACTGTGACGGTAACGGTATAGGTATCCTGAACCAGATTAAAATTCGACAGAAAACTGGCGCCCTTGCCGTTGCCGAAATAGGTCATGGGATCGCCGATCACCACTTGGTTGTCTTCGGGCCGGTATATCCATAATGTTTTTCCATCGGATATAATGGCATATTTTTCAGGCTGCTCATATTCCCATTGCATCATTCCCGGATGTTTAAACCACACTTTTCCGATGGCGGTATCTTTAATATCAAGGGCCTTGAGCGCGGATACCTGGGAGAAGCTGGCGGAAAAATCAGCGGTATTATACCGTTTCTCAAGTTGTCTGATAATTTCTTCGCGCAACCTGTCTGATGATTGTCCCGCAGCCGGTTGGGCGGCGGGATTTTCCGCGGCGGCCATGCTGGGAGCGGTCAGCAGACAAACAATAAAAGTAACAAAGATAACAAAGAGGAATCGATATGTCTTCATGTGTCCATTTTTTCCCAAAAGAGCGTAAAATTATAAATAACAGATGATTTTTTATACTCCGTCTATCATAGCCAAACTGAGAAGTAAATCAACGGAATTTATTGTTTCATCCGCTGCATTCAAATCAGCGGTTTATAAATAAGAATATGACAGAGCGGATTTACGTCAAGTTGTCAAAATATTAACCATTTGATTTTTAAGAAAAATATTAAATATTTCGTAAGGATATTTTTCTTGACACATTTAAGCGCTCTTTGATAGTTAAAATAACTTGTTTCAAAGGGCTTTTTTTACGGGTTTTGTGCATTTATTGCTTAACTTAATATTTCAGGAGGTAACTATGCAGAGAAGAATTAGAAAGGTGGCCGTAATCGGTTCAGGTATCATGGGCGGCGGTATCGCAGCCCTTCTTGCCGGAGCTGGTGTGGAAGTTCTGCTTTTGGACATCGTGCCGTTTAATCTGACGGATGACGAGAAAAAAGATCCCAAAGCCAGAAACCGGATGGTTCAGGCGGGATATGACGCAGCGTTGAAGTCAAAACCCCCGTTGTTTTATGATAAGAAAGGCGACGCGCCGATGATTTCCATCGGTA
>DAIEHU010000060.1 GCA_027353395.1 Desulfobacteraceae bacterium | reverse complement strand
TTATCAAAGACATTCAGTACGTTAAAAAGATGCTTACCAGACGGCACCAGACCCTGTTTTTTTCCGCCACCATCAACCCGGAGATCAAAAAACTGGCGTTTTCCCAGGTTAAAAGTTCCGCCATACGGATTCAGGTGTCGCCGGAAGACCCGGTGTCCAAAAATGTTTCACACTGCGTCGTGTTTGTGGAAATGGACGACAAGCGGTTTTTTCTGGAACGATTCATCAAAGAGCATCCGGACAAAAAAATCATCGTGTTTGTCCGGACCCGTGTCCGGGCTGAACGGGTGGCCAAAGCCATGGAGCGCGCGGGAATCCCGTCATTTACCATTCATGGCGAAAAGGAACAGGAGCAGCGCACGGATGCCATGAAACAGTTTAAAAAGGGAGTCTGCCAGACTCTCATCGCAACCGATGTCAGCGCACGGGGCATCGACATCCCCAACGTCAACTATGTGATCAACTACGACCTGCCGGACAAGGCGGAAAATTATGTCCACCGGGTGGGCCGCACCGGCCGGGGAGTTCAAAAAGGCATTGCGGTTTCATTCTGCAGCATGGAAGAAAAGGAACGTCTGCGGGACATCCAGGCATTCATTCATAAAGAAATCGAGGTAGTCCCGATTGCGAAGCATGATTACACACAAACCATCGAACTGGCCGGAAACTTCGACAGCGCCGAGGCGCTCATCGAAGCAAACGAAATGTGGCGCAAGACCCAAAAACGGAAAAAATCCACAAAACGCAAATGAAAATTTGATTATTGTTTTTCACATGTTATCATGTTAATCATAAACAGCATTACCGGCAAGGAACACCGTTTCCACACTCTCACTTTCTAATTTGGAGATACCGCTATGAAAGAGCTGATTAAGATGATTGCGCAGTCTTTGGTTGACAGTCCGGAACAAGTTACAGTGGCGGAAATTGAAGGGGACCATACATCCGTTATCGAATTAAAGGTCGCCAAGGAGGACATGGGCAAAGTGATCGGGAAAAAAGGCAACACGGCCCATGCCATGCGATTGATCTTAAGCGCCGCATCCGCTAAAATAAAAAAACGGACGGTGCTGGAAATCGTTGAATAGCCGGGAAAAAAGCTGAAAAGCAATGACAAATGATCTTTGATCGAATCATTTGTGATGTCTCGTAAAAAAAATTCGATTTCCGGATGGCCTTGTAAAATGTTCACGGGCAAGGCGCGCAAATCTTGACGAGTGAGGCGTACTTATTGTACGCCTCAACAACGAAGAATGCAGCACAACACAGCATACGGACTTTTTACAATGCCGTCATCCGTCATTGCAGCAGGGTCGGATCCAGCCCTTCCATTTTCGAAATAAAATCATCCATCAACCCTTCCATATCAGCCCCCGCCATCTCAAACACAATATCCCGGTAACTATCAAAATACAAAAACTGTTTTAACAGCAGCGTGAACTCGCGTGGAAACCGGATGCCGTGCGTTTCGGCGATGCGAACGATTTCCAGAAGCGTCTGGTCCGGTTCAGGCAGGTCCGAGACAGCAAAAGCCATATCTTCATCAGGCGGGGGAGATTCAAGCGAGAGGTAGAAATATTCCAAATCTTTCGCAAGCCGGGCGGTATCCACTTTTTTCCGGGTCATGCCGATGGTGAGCATGGATTCGGCCATGGTTTGATAATCCATTACCATCATGGCTTTAATCAGCGACTGAACCCCGTCCCGTGTTTTTCCAGAAATACGCCCGACGATGCCGAAATCGATAAAACCGACCCGGCCGTCATCCAGAATCAAAATATTACCGGCATGCAGATCCGCATGAAACAGTTCGCATTTGGTAATGCTATCCATCCATGTTTCAAACGCCGCACCCAAAATCCGATAGGGATTTTGGGATGCCTTGAATAATTGCTCGCGCCGCGTTAGCGGCGTTCCATAAAGCCGCTCCATGGTCAGCACCCGTCGTGATGAGGCTTGATGATACACTTTGGGCGTCACAACATCCGGATTTCCGGTGCCTTCCAAAAACTTTGAAAAAATTTCAATGTTTTCCGATTCTTTTATAAAATCGCATTCTTCCAGAACCGTCCGGCGGATTTCAGACAGGATGCCTGCCAAGGAAGCGTGCTTGAGCCTGGGCACCAGTTTTTCAAGCATTACGGCGGCCAAGTATAGCGTATTCAGATCTGTCGCCAAAATGGTTTCCACACCGGGCCGCTGAATTTTAATCACAACATCTTCCCCGGTGGACAGCCGGGCGGCATAGACCTGGGCGATGGAGGCGGACGCCAGGGGGGTTTCATCGACATGACTAAAAATATCCGGAATATAATGGGGCCCCAGCTCTTTTTTCAGAATATTTTCCATGTATTTGAACGAAACCGATTCCGTCTGATCCAGACATCGCTGGAATTCTTTCACATAGGCTTCGGGGAAAAGGGAAGGCGAGCTTGCGATTAATTGACCGATCTTGATATAGGTCGCGCCCAGGCGTTCAAATGTCCTGCGCAGCAACACCGGCGCAGGAAGCCGGTCCCCCAGTGCCCAATATAGTCCGGTTTTGCCCAAAACCCCGGCTGTCTGCCGGATTCTGTTGACGCTATGCCAGCCAAAAGACGCCGCCCTTGGTAATTCCATGAAAATGGATTTTAAAGTCATTGGATTAGATAATTCCATAAAATAATTCGTATCAAAATCAAAACACGGATGCCTTCGCTTCATATCAACCTGAAGGCTGGACTTCAAGCTTTAACCTTCAGGGCCGCGGCCGCAATGAAGCGGATACGCCGTTCATGAAAAGCATCTAAAATTCTCTTGTTGTCAAGAAATGGAGAACCTGTATGAAAAAATCGGTAGTGACTCAAGCGAAATTTTATGAGCTTAACATATTGATATTTAATTAATTACGTTCTATAAACATGAAGTTGGGCGAAAAACTTTTATGTGGTGGCGTTGAAACGAAAAACGCCCGGACGGCCTTTCATCGGGCGCGTCCGGGCGTTCCATTTTTGAAGCGGCCATTACGGGAAAAAGATTACGGGTTCATTTCATATGTGTCTTTGAGGGCAAAGACCTCATTGTTCCAGAAGCGCAGGAACCGGTCGTTGTCCACAAAGGGTTTTTGAATCATTTTCATGCACAGTTCCATTTGTTTCGCCGTACTGTCAGGTTTGGAATAGATCTGCAGTGCGAATTTGGAAAAATCCCGCACCATGAAATCAAAAATTTGTTCCATCAAATCTTTGTCGAGATTTTCCATCTTATATTTTTCCAGAATGAGCTGACCATACACCACAAGCGTGAAAAGCTCGCCCAGAGACAGCAAAAAATCAATATTTTTGGCCTGCTCGGCAGATGGCGTGGCGGTCATGAGGAATTCCTTGAGCAGCTCAATCTGCGCCTTGAAAATTTTCACGTTCTCCAGATCCACGTTGCCGTATGCGGCATTGTAATCATGGAACTGAATTTTGCCCAAGCCTTTGGTGGCCCCCTGGTTGAACAGGAAATCATCGTTTTTTGGGTCATTGCGATGGGGAATTTCCGGGAACTGGCCGGGATTGAAGAAATAGTTGGCCATGAACTTGATGATGAGCGCCATGTTCACATGCACCGTGCCTTCCAGTTTCGGCAATGACCGGATGTCCTTGACCGCCAGTTCAAAATACATGTCTTTTTCAAATCCCCGGGCAGCGATCACATCCCACAGCAGGTTCACCACTTCCTCACCCTGGGTGGTGACTTTCATTTTCACCATTGGATTGAACAGGAGGTAACGACGGTCGGTTTCGGACGCGGAACGCAGGTAATCCGTGGCCCGCTGGGCGAATATTTTCATGGCCACTAAACGGCAGTAGGCATCGGTGAACAGTTGACGGATATGGGGGAAGTCGGTCACCCATTTGCCGAACAGGTTGCGATGGCTGGCATGATTGATGGCTTCATAAAAACAGTGGGTGGCAATGCCGATGGCCCCCCATCCCAGGTTGAACTTGCCGACATTGATGGTGTTCAGCGAAGAATCCCAGGCGTCCTGGCCCGTGGTCAGGATGTCCGCATCCGTGATGGGATATCCGTTTAAGGCGTATTCCGCCACATACCCTTCCCAGTTCACCACATTCTGCACCAGGGTGTAATTTTTATGCTCCGGATTAACCACAAAAAACACATATTCATCGGTTTCCGAGTTTTTGCCAAAGGTGGAGACCCGCGCCGCCTTGTTGCCGTTGCCAATATAATATTTGCCGCCGTCCGCCACATATTGGCCGTCGCCCAGCGGTGTAAGCGCCATGTCCGATGAATACAAGTCCGCGCCATGAGCTCGCTCGGAAAGGCCGAAGGCGAAAATGCCGCCTTCCTTGAGCAGTTTGGCGGTTTGTTTTTTGACTGCCTCGTTTTTGCCCATGAAAATGGGACCGAGCCCCAAAATGGACACCTGCCAGGTGTACCAGTGGGACAGATTGTAAAAACCCAGGATTTCATTAAAATCGCAGTTCCTATAGGTATCCCACCGGGCGTCCGGGTTGCCTTCGGCATATGTCGCCGGTGTCAGCAAAGTGGCCATAACCTGGTTTTCTTTCATGAATTCAATAAAATCCGCATACCATTTCCGTTCGTGGCTGTCGGCCTTGAGTTTTTTCTTTCCTCTGGATTCGAAATACTCAATGGTTTTTTTCATGATTTCCCGGGATTTTGGATCCAGGTGGTCAAACGTGGCTTTTTGGGGATTGAACAACATGGTTGGCGTCTCCTTTATGTGTGGTAATGGTTTGTGGGTAAAGGCCCAGTTGGGTATGGTTTTTAGTTTGTGTGCGAACAAGAACAGCCGACACGTCGCCGGTATGGGAAAGCATGTCCCGATGCGGAAACGATTCGCAAATCCGGCGGCGTTAGATCAGGTCTCGGAGCAGGCGTTTGAAAAGGAGCTGTTCTTCCATGGTAAATTTTTTTAATATCTGCTGGTTGGCTTTTTTTCTCTCGCCAACCAGCCGTTCTTTCAGTTGTCCTGCTTTTTCCGAAGGGAACAGGCGCTGAATGCGGCCATCGTCCGGATCCTGCCGTTTCTCGATCCATCCGGTTTCCACCATGCGATCTAGCACACCGGACACTGTGGCCTTGTCCATGATGAGGAGTTTTCCCAGTTCCGCGGCGGTCATACCTTCCTGATACCACAGGCCTTCCAGCACCAGGTGCTGCATATTGGTGAGGCCATAGGGCTTTAACTGTTTCTTAAAATTGGCGTGGGCTTTCTGATAGGCTTTTCCCAGCAGAAATACCATGCATTCCGGCAGGTCTTCAGGCAGTTTCGGCATAATGCAAATCCTTTGTATACGAACTATAAATCCTTACCGGAATTCCTGTCAATAAAATTTTAGGGCCGGGAAGAGGAAGGCCTGGATTATGGAAACAGGGGTAAATTGACACGGGGCGTGATTTTTGGCATACAGAAACATGAAAATATGGTATAAACGCATCATGCAAGGATCATCAAAGATGACGCTTGAATGCGAATTGGAATAAGGATACGCCATGCCTGTATATGAATTTTATTGCCGGAACTGTCACACGGTATTTAATTTTTTTTCCAGAACCGTTAACACGACAACGGCCCCCGGTTGTCCAGAATGCAGCAACCAGAAGCTGACCCGCCAGTTGTCCCGGTTCGCCGTGACCGGCAAGGCCCAGGAAAATTCGAATGATGATTTTCCCCTGGATGAGACCAAAATGGAACAGGCCATGATGATGCTGGCCAGGGAAGCGGAAACCATTTCCGAGGATGATCCCAAGGCTGCCGCAAAACTCATGCGCCGGCTGACGGATATGACCGGTCTGGGCCTTGGCCGGGGGATGGAGGAGGCCCTTCAGCGGATGGAAAACGGTGAAGACCCGGAAACGGTTGAGGCGGAGATGGGAGACGCGATGGGGAATGAGGAGCCTTTCATTCTGCCCGGCAAAAAAGGAAAAAACAAGGCCGCCCGAAGACGGCCGCCCCGGCGGGATGACCGGCTGTATGATTTGTAATGACCTGCAATCAAATGGCAGGAAAAAAGGAAATCTATGATGGCAAACAAAAACCAAACCGGGAAGGATATGGACCGAGACATTGAAACATACTGGAAAGGCCAGCGCAAAATCAGCCAACTGGCCATGGAATATGTCAGCCAGATGAATCTGGATGACATCCGCCAGAAAATGGAAACACTGAATGCGGAAATTTTCCCGGCCATCTGTTTTTCAAGGAATATCGGCGTAGGAGCGCTTGCCCTGGCCGAAATTGTCGGCAAAAATCTGAATCGCCGGGTGATTGACCGGCAACTCATTGAATATATATCCAATGACACCCAATTGAGCCGGGAGAGCATTCAAACGTTTGATGAGCGGCGGCCCGGCTGGTTGAAGGAAATCCTGTGCCTGCTGCTGGGGGATCGGGCCTTTGATCTTACGGATTACGCCCGGCAGCTTTTCATGACGGCTTTTTTTCTGGCCCGCACGGAAGAAACAATTTTTGTTGGCCGGGGCATCCACTTAATGCTGCCAAGATCCAAGGTTTTTTCGGTGCGTTGCATCGGTTCCATGGATCTGAGGGCGCGCAATATTGCAAAAACACTGGCGGTTGACGAAAAAAAAGCAAGACAAATTATAATGCAGACGGATCAGGAGCAGGCGGAGTTCTTCCGCAAAGCGCATGGAAAAACCAGCGCTCCCGCTCATGAATTTGACATGGTACTCAATTTCGATTATGTCCGGGATATGGATGCTGCTGCGAATGCCATCGGAACACTGTATCATAGCCGGTTTAACCAAGGCTGAGCCTTAATTCGGCATCCGGACGCCGGGATCCCCCCATTTTTTGAGATATCGTATTAAATTAAGGAGGTTATTTATGAAAAAGGTGTTTTCATATGTGATGGTTATGTTTGTGGTTGGTCTTGCGTTGCATGGGGTAACGCGGAATGCGGAGGCGTTTCAGAAGGAACACAAGGAGTTGATTTTAAGCGGAAACGGCACCAGCGACGCACGTTTTGACGGCACCATTTTCGCGGCTTCAGGCAGCCTGGGATATTTTTTAACGGATAACTTCGAGGCATTGATCCGTCAGGATATTTCATACAGTAAAACGTCAGGCAGTAGTGGCCTCTGGAACGGCGGTACCCGGTTTGGAATTGATTATCATTTCAATATCGCGGCGCTTTATCCATTTGTCGGCGCCAATGTCGGTTATTTGTATGGGGATACCCTGGAAGAGCAATTCGTCGCCGGCCCCCAGACAGGGGTGAAGTTTTTCGCCAATTCCACCACATTTATTTTAGGCATGGTGGAATATGAGTTTTTTTTCAAAAGCACCAGTAAAGCCGGTGACAATTTTGATAACGGCCGGTTTGTTTACAATATCGGGATCGGTTTTATCTGGTAGGGGCGATAGTTTCGCAGCAGACGGAGCATATGGCACGGACGGTTTTCGCCAATGGATAATTCCGGACAAACAGCGTTTTTTGCGCAAATGATGCATCCTTCTTTTTATCCCCATCCGGTAATCGCTGTCGATACACGGGAAACCCATATTTCAAAAGTGTTCCTGACCGGCGATTATGTCTATAAAATCAAAAAGCCCCTCAATCTGGAATTTCTGGATTTCACCACCCTGGAGAACCGCCGCCATTTTTGTCTTCAGGAGCTGGCCCTGAACCGGAGGCTCTCCCGAAATGTTTATCTGGATGTGGTTTCCATCACCAGCCATAACGGAGAATACGGCATCGACGGACAGGGCGAAATTGTGGAATATGAGGTGAAGATGCGCCAGCTTCCGGAAAATGCCGCCATGACGCATTTGTTGAGGGAGAGGAAGCTGGGTCTCGCCGATATGATAAACCTGTCCGGCATATTGACGGATTTTTATACCCGGACGGACCCGGATACCCGGTCCACAGGCCCCGGCGCATGGGAAACCGTGGTCGAAAACTGTGAAGAAAATTTCCGGCAGATGGCCCCTTTTTCCGGGCAGGTGCTTGATGACCGCGTGTTTCAAATCATCCGCGCCGCCGTGCGTTCCTTTTTACACCGCCGGAAATCGCTGTTTGATGAACGGGTCCGCGGCGGAAAAATCCGGGACTGCCACGGGGATCTCAAGACCGGCCATGTCTATTTTACGGATGACGGAATAGAGATTATTGACTGCATTGAATTTAATGAGCGGTTCCGGTTCCAGGACATCGCCTCGGACCTGGCTTTTCTGGCCATGGACATGGATTTTGAAGGCTGGTCCGGGATGGCCGGAAATCTGATATCGGATTATATCCGCCGGACAATGGATTCGGATATTTTTGTTCTGCTTGATTTCTACAAATGCTATCGGGCTGCTGTGAGATGCAAGATCAACTGCATCCGGATTGGCGAAGGCGGGCTTGCGAACACGGAAATGGCGCATCTCATCGCGGAAACCCGGAAATACCTGGAACTGGCCTGCCAGTATGCGGCGCAATTCACCCGGCCCATGCTCTGGGTGGTCTGCGGACTTCCGGCTTCAGGTAAAAGCGCAATTTCAGGGGAGCTTGCCAAAATCTTCGGGATACAGGCGTTTAATTCAGATGTGATTCGAAAGCGATTGTTCGGAGCTCCGCATGAGATCCATTTGAGCCTTGCTCCGGAAGCATCCGCATCCCTCTATTCCGTTGATGCCACCGCCCTTACCTATGGCCGGCTGCTGCTTCTGGTTCAGAAGGAAATGGAAAAAGGCGATTCGGCGATATTGGACGCCACCTTCAGCTATGCGCGTCATCGCAGGGAAGCCATGCGTCTGGCCAAAGACATGGATGCGGATATCATTTTTGTCGAATGCGTCCTGCGGGACGATCTGCTCAAAAAACGCCTTCTGGAGCGGGAGAAAACGGGTTCCGTTTCCGATGCCAGGATCAGGCATTTTGAATATTTTAAAAACCGGTTTGAGCCCCTCACCGGCATTCCCGAATCCATGCATGTGACGGTCGATACCGAAGCCAGCCTGGACGCGTGCGTGGGGAAAATATTGGTTTTCAAGAATCAACGGGGATTCGCCATCAATCCCCTGCCGTAAGGGAGGGGATTACGCCAATCGGGGGATAAGCCCCATAAGCGCTAAGTTATTATTCCAATTCGCATTCAAGCGGCATCTGCGTTGGCTGCGTCGCCTTCTTCTTGCCGCCTTGGTGCCATCTTAAATGCAAAATGGAATTATTACCGCTTTTTCACATGATCAATCTCTTTCATGCTTGGTGCCCGAACGGAAACCCTGGTTTTCTGTCAGCGGCGGCGTGAAAATGTATTTACAATCTGTCAATTAAATCCTTCACCCGCTTTTCAATCTCGTCCCGGACCGTTCTCATAAATTCAATGGGTTTTCCGGCCGGGTCCGGAATATCCCAATTTTCATACTGCACCCCGGGGATGAACGGGCATTCTTCTCCGCAACCCATAGTGATGACCATATCCGGCCGTGTCTGGGCCACCACTGTTTCAATGGCGCGGGGAATCCGAAACGCCACATCAATACCCGATTCCCGCATGGCTTCTTCCATGAGCGGATTAATGGCCGCCGCCGGTGTGCTGCCCGCGCTGAAGGCGTCAATTTCTCCTCCGGCATGATAGTGAGCGAACGCGGATGCCATCTGGCTGCGGCAAGCGTTTTCCCGGCAGGCGAATAAGATTTTCTTTCTCTTCAATAAAGGCGTCAACCGTTCGACTTCCTTTTGAATATCCGCATTCATGGTTTCATGACGCTCCATATCCCCGAAATTTTCAATCCGGGCATAGGTCAACTGGCTGTGAAAATCCGCGCCAATGGCGTCAAAAAAATACTTTGCCGTCAGGGCCATGCCCTCAAACAGATTTTTCCCTTTGGTTGCGCCCACCGCCAGAAGGATACCCTTGCGATCCGGACGGCCCGGATCGGTGAGTCCCAGCTTGTATTTCCGCGACCACAACGTCTGGGTGCGGTCAATCAGGGCTTTCAACTGGGCGGTGGCATTGTAAAAATAAATCGGCGTCGCCATAACCACCGCATCCGCCCGGCGCAGGAGCGGAAATATCTCTTTTGTCATGTCATCGTCTTTGATGGAACAAACTCCTTTTCGCTCACAATTTCCACACCCGATGCAGGGTTTGATCAGTTTGTCCGTCACATGGATAACTAAGGTTTCAGCGCCTTTTTTCTGGAGTTCGTCCAAAAAGGACGTGAGCAGATAATTGGTGTTCCCTTTTTTTTTCCGGGGGCTCCCCTGCAATCCAAGTACAAACATGGCCTGTCCTTTTATTTTGAGGTGATGGTGTTGTTACAGCAGGATTCACAAACCGGAAATTCGCATCCATGCCTGCCTGGCTAAAAAGCTCACCGGCAGCTTCCGGAGATGGAAGCCATCAAAAAATACGACTTGATGAATGTCTTTAAATAAATTTTCAATCAGGGGCGCTGCTTTACCAGATTTTAAATTACCCAGAGCCCAGGCCGCATAACCTCGGTGAATGGCATCCTCGGATCCCAGAAATGGCAATAAATGGCTATCCGTCTGACTTAAATGGTTTGGATACGCCTCCGCCAGACGGCCGATACCCCAGAGCGCCCCACGCTGAAGCATCTCATGCTCTAGAAAATTTTCATCCTGGCAAACATACGACCTTAAAATGCGGGAAAATTCATCGGCCAACCGCAGGCTCCGGGCCATAATTTCGCCCATGGCTTCAGGAGCGCCCCAACCGATACCGCCGGATTCATCATTTAAACTCCACATGAGCCGCCGCATGATCACCCTTGCGCTTTCCATGTTATCATCCGCAAGCATGGCC
>DAIEHU010000005.1 GCA_027353395.1 Desulfobacteraceae bacterium | reverse complement strand
GAATTCAGATGTTAAATATCGAAACGGTCGCCCGGATATGGCAAATGTGGTGATCACCGATATCACGCCATTGAAACAGACGGAAAATAACTTATTGGAATATCAGGATAAGTTAAAACACCTGTCCATTCGCCTGTCTTTGGTCGAAGAAGATCAGCGGCGCGGCATGGCTTCGCAGTTACATGAAACCATCGGTCAGGAATTATTTGTGATGCGGCTTCAGCTTGCTGCATATGAAAAAACAATTGATAATCCCATATTTTTGAAGCCACTTGAACCCATCAAGAATCAGCTTTTAAAAATTATCAAGGAAACAAAAAGCCTCACTTTTGATTTAAGCCCGCCCGTGCTTTATGATTTTGGGTTGCGGGAGGCGGTGGAAACCTTGTCCAGAAACATCGAATCAAAGCATCAAATCCGCGTACAGACCTGTTTTGAAGGGGAAATGGATGAGGTTAAAGACGAGATCAAAGCCATCCTCTACCGGAATATCAAGGAACTGATGCATAATACCATTAAGCATGCCAATGCGGATAGCATTCAAATACGTCTTGAAAATGCCGACGGCAGGCTTCGCGTTCTGTTCCGCGACGACGGCGTCGGGTTTGATGCCGCCCGGTATGCCAACGGGACATCATTTGCCAATGGATTCGGATTGTTTGACATCCGGGAAAAGCTGAACCATCTGGGCGGACAATTGAAGATCGGCGCAACTCCCGGCCAGGGAACCGTCATCCGCATGGAAGTGCCGTTGTAACCAATTGAAAGAGGAGTGGGAATGGAAGCGGTATCCCCAAAAATCAAACAATGGATTGACGAAGGCAAAGACCCCCGGATCGCCTACTGGCAGGGCGGGCTTGAGGCCGTACTGAATGTTTTTTCGCCGTATCTGGAACCCGGTAAACTGATACCAGTAGAAGCACTGGAAGAAGATGAATTTTTTGTTTTCACGAAGGCGCTGGAGGTGGTTGATCTCAGTCCAGGCCTTCGTGCCGCTTTTTTACCGCCATCCATCGCCGCGGAAGTGACGCCCCCGGCATCGGCCGACAAACTTCAGCGAATTGAAACGGGAAAACCGTCTTTTAAAATCCTGATCGCCCGGCCCGGCAAGGAAATGCGCATCATGTGCATTGAATTGTCAGCGCAGGCGAAAAAGCCCGGCGTGGATATTTTTGAGTCTGGCGTACTCTTGGGAACCTATGATTTTGATAATCCGCGGGATTGCCTGGCCGCTTTAAATAAGATCGTCCGCGCCCATATCTGGGAAAAGGGCAAATGGGGCCGGGAAGATTATAAACGGTACACGGTCAACTGGTTTGGAAAAGTGCTGGATCTTCAAAACGGCAAGGTGTGTGTGGAAAAAGACGTTTCGTTTTTGCACAGCCCCACGCTCATTCGAACCAACCGGATTGACGCTGTTTTTACGCTTGTTGAGGAAGTTTTCAGGAAGCGGGCGAACGATCCGGATGATTTGCTGGGAAAAGCGGTTTCAGCAATCCGGATGATCCCGGACGTCGAAGCCCGGGCCGCCCAATTCAATCATTTTGCCGAAAAAAACGTATTTGAATTTTTGGCCGCCATGAAAAAATGTGACGTGGTCCCGTTCAACACATCTTCGGACAAGGAAAACGAGCAATTTGACAGGGAATGCGCCGGGACGATTCGCCGCATTGTCAAAGGCATGGTTTCGGGCGGATAGTCGTGATGACAAAAAAGAATAAGGGCGCACCATGGATCGGAATTTTTATGCGGCCGTCCGGATTGTTCCTTGACAGAAAGCATGTAACAGGTTAGTTTACAAAACAATCGGTCATTTTTATCCAAATTATTGGCAGGGAATTGTATTTTTGTGCTTATTAAAGGAGGTTGCTCATGAACGGACGCAAAAACATCATGATTTTGTTGTGTATCATCGCTCTTATGGCCATGCCGGTGGGCGCTTCCGCCCTGACGGATTCGACTGTGCCTGAAATCGGCGCGGATACCATGGTGGCGGATTTCCTCGCCGTAAGACCGCTGCAACTGGCGTCCCTGATTCTGGGAACCACCACTTTCATCGTTTCCCTGCCGTTTTCTGCTTTGGGCGGCAATGTGAATCAGGCTTATGAAATGATGATGGCGGAACCCGCCCGGCTGTTTTTCAAGCGACCCCTGGGTGGATTCTAACTTTTCTGCTCCGTATGAATCTATCCATTCCAGGATATGGCGAACTCTGTCTTCAGCATGTGGTCATGGATTATAACGGCACTCTGGCGGTGGACGGCATTCCCATTCCGGGAGTGAAGCCAGCCCTGGAAGAACTTGCCCGGCACATGACCCTGCATGTGCTGACCGCCGACACATTCGGGAAGGCCAAGGCCGGTCTTGCGGGCGTTCCTTGCACGCTAAGCATTCTGCCCGAATCCGGTCAACAGGCTGGGAAGCTGGCTTATGTCCGGGCCTTGGGGGTTGAAAACACGGTCAGCATCGGCAATGGACGCAATGACCAGCGCATGTTGAAAGCCTCGAAGCTGGGGATCGCCGTGATTCTGGGAGAAGGCGCGTCAATGGAAACGCTGTCGGCTGCGGATATTGTCTGCACGTCGATTGTGACTGCCTTGGAGCTGCTGACAAGTCCCCTCAGGCTGACGGCCACCCTGCGTTCATAAGGAACAGGCTGCTTAACAAAAATTATCCGGATGGACCGGATCAGGCCTGCTTGTCCGGATATGGGCAGAGGTGATGCAAGAAACAATCCGGGCATCCCGGTTTCCGGGCAGTGCAAACGGATCTTCCGAAATAGATCAGCCAAAGAGAAAAATCATTCCAGTCCTTTTCCGGGACAATCTTTATCAAATCCATCTCGATTTTCACCGCATCGGCGCCATCCGTCAGCCCAAGCCGCTTGGAAATTCTCGCCACATGCGTATCCACCACCATGCCGGGAATGCCGAAAACGGCGCCCAGCACCACATTGGCTGTTTTTCTGCCCACGCCGGGCAGTTGCACCAATTCATCAATCGTATCCGGCACCTTGCCGCCATGCCGTTCCATGAGTGTCCGGGCGCAATTTTGGATGTTTCTGGCTTTATTATGGAAAAATCCGGTGGAACGAATCAGCGTTTCAATAGTTTCAATGGGCGTTCGGGCAAAGTCTTCCGGCGTTTTCAGTCGCGCAAAAAGAGCTGGCGTAACGCTATTGACCTGCCGGTCCGTGCACTGGGCGGAGAGAATTGTCGCCACCAGAAGTTGAAAGGCATTCCCGTGATTTAACTGGGTCTTGACATCCGGGTATTGCGTCTTTAGTATCTGGCAAATTTTTTGAATCCGGGAATGGTTTCGGGTCATTGGCACAATTTTTTGTTACGATTTTTTTGAAGAGTTGATAATGGCGCATATCCAAAAAGTGAAAGCGCTGGGGCTTTGCTCCGGCGGGCTGGACAGCATTCTTGCGGCCCTGATGCTCCGGGATCAGGGGATTGATGTCTTATGGGTCGCGTTTGAAACCCCTTTTTTTTCTGCCGACAAGGCCCGCCGGGCATCCATTAATCATAAAATTCCGATTATTGTCAAGGACATTACCGGCCAGTACCTGCCCATGCTGAAAAATCCCCGTTGCGGATATGGAAAAAATATGAATCCCTGCATGGACTGCCATGCACTGATGTTTCACATTGCAGGTGAAATGATGGCGGAGACCGGAAGTGATTTTTTGTTTTCCGGAGAAGTGGTGGGGCAGCGGCCCATGTCCCAGCAAAAAAAATCCTTGCGGTATGTGGAAAAAAACTCCGGTTTTGATGGCCGTATCTTGCGGCCGTTAAGCGCTAAATTATTACCCGGAACCCC
Source organism: Desulfobacteraceae bacterium (assembly GCA_027353395.1). Lineage (GTDB taxonomy): Bacteria > Desulfobacterota > Desulfobacteria > Desulfobacterales > Desulfosalsimonadaceae > SURF-3. Next base: position 20,632 of record DAIEHU010000005.1, on the reverse strand, counting down.
GATGGAGCAAAACGGCATGGTGGACAGGGATCGGCTGGGAGATTTGTCCGGCAGGGGGCGAAAACCGCAGATGGAGATGGCCAGGCAATTCGGAGTGACCGATTATCCGTCCCCGGCTGGCGGGTGTCTGCTGACATCCCCCGGTTATGCCAGCAGACTGCGGGATCTGTTCGAGCATCAGGAAGATGTCGCGGCTGTGGATCTTGCGTTTCTGGGGCATGGCCGTCATTTAAGGATGGAAGGCGGCGTGAAAATCATTGTGGGCAGGAACCACGGGGACAATGCGGCCCTTTCCCGCCTGTATCGTCCGAATCAGGATGTATTGATGCAGGCAAAATCATTTTCCGGGCCGGTGACGGTTATTCCGGGGGGGTGTGACGAAAAGACACTCTTACAGGCTGCGGCGGTGAGTGCGGGATACAGCAGCGCGCCCCTTGGCGCACCGGTGGAAGTGAGCGTGAATCAGCCGGACGGGGTTGTTGATTTGACCGTGATGCCCATTCCCCGAGCCGGTGTTCAGGATCTGCTGATCGTATAGAAGGAACAGGGATGCACTTCCTTTGCCATAATCGGTTTACATAGTCGTTACAGTTGCCGCATGGCCGAAAGCTGTCCGCAAGCCGCGGAAATATCAGCGCCTTTGCTGCGGCGGATGATGGCGGTGTAGCCTTTATCGTGGAGAATTTTTTCAAATCGCAAAATCGTGGATTCGTCGGGCCGCTTAAAATCGCTGCCCGGATGTTCATTAAACGGGATCAGATTGATTTTCGCCTTTACCGGCCGGAGCATTTTTACCAGCCGGTGCGCGTCATCAACCGTATCGTTGACGCCCCGGATCAGGATGTATTCAAACGTGATTTTGCCCCTGGGTTTTAATGCATAGCGGGCGCAGGCGTCGATGAGCTGTTCGATGGGGTATCGATCGTTAATGGGCATGAGTTGGCTTCGGGTTTTATTTTCCGTTGCGTTTAAGGAGATGGCGAGATTGATTTTGCTGTCGCGCCCCAGGTCTTCAAACCGGGAGATCAGTCCGGCGGTTGACAGGGTGACCCGCCGGGTGGAAAGCTGGAGCCCGTCGCTGTCGACGGTCATGACCCGGATGGCCCGCATCACGTTATCATAGTTGGCGAGCGGCTCGCCCATGCCCATCAGCACAATATTGGTCAAGGGGCGGCTGGTAGGGATGCCTTTGGCAACGCCGAGAATCTGGCCGAGGATTTCACCCTGGGTCAGGTTGCGGATCAACCCCGATTTCCCCGTCATGCAGAATCGGCAGTTCATGGCGCAGCCCACCTGGGTGGAGATGCACAGGGTATAATGATTTTTTTCAGGGATCAGGACGGTTTCAATGGATCGTCCGTCGGTTAGGCCAAACAAATATTTTTGGGAGCCGTCCGCGGAATCTGCGATTTGCCGCTTTTGAATGGTCAGAATAGAAAAATGGACATCCAGCAACTCCCTGGTTTTTTTTGAGATATCCGTCATTTTATCAAAGGATGCGGCTTGCCTCTGATACAGCCAGCGCATGATCTGTCCGGTGCGGTAGGCCGGCAGGTCATGGGTCCGGACCCAGAGGGACAATTCCTCACGGGTCAGTTCGAGAATGTCCGGTTTTGTATCCGGTTGAATGTCTGTCCGGCTGTTTGACGGTGGTATCATGCGTTGTGATGCCCAATTATTTGAAATTTCTTTTTTCCCCTGTAAGCACAGGCAGATATCCCATAACCGCAACGGTTTTCAATAGGATATTTTGCTTGACATAGCATTGATGAAATATTAAACACAAGAATTTCCTTAGAGGGCCAGGATGTTATGTTTGATAATTTAAGCGACAGACTCAATACGGTTTTCAAGAAGCTCAAAGGGCACGGCAAGCTCAATGAGGCCAATATTGAGGAGGGCTTGAAGGAAGTCCGCCTGGCCCTTCTGGAAGCCGATGCCCACTACAAGGTTGTTAAAAATCTGGTGGCCGATATTAAAAAACGGGCCATCGGACAGGAAGTGTTGGCCAGCTTAACCCCGGCCCAGCAAGTGATCAAGATTGTCAACGATGAGTTGACGATCCTCATGGGCAGCCGGAATGAGGAGTTGAACCTTTCCGGACCGTCGCCGGCTTCCATTATGCTGGTGGGGCTACAGGGTTCCGGTAAAACCACAACTGCTGGCAAGCTAGCGAATTTTTTAAGAAAGCAGGGAAGAAAGCCGTATCTGGCGCCGGTGGACGTCTATCGCCCGGCGGCCATTGAGCAGTTGCAGAAACTGGCCGCGCAGATTTCCATACCCGTCTATCCGTCTTCCACGGGCATGAATCCGGCGGATATTTGCCGGAAAGCGGTTGCTGCGGCGAAAGCAGCCGGATGCGATACCCTGATCATCGACACGGCCGGCCGTCTCCATGTTGATGAGGCGCTCATGGCCGAACTGGTTGACATCAAAAAGGCGATCCAGCCGTCGGATATCCTGCTGGTGGCCGATGCCATGACCGGCCAGGACGCCGTCAATATCGCCCAGGCGTTTGATGCGGATCTGGATATCGGCGGCGTGATTCTGACCAAAATGGACGGCGATGCCCGTGGGGGCGCGGCCCTTTCCATCAAGGCCATTATCAATAAGCCCATCAAGTTTATCGGCGTGGGCGAAAAATTGAGCGAGATTGAGCTGTTCCATCCGGATCGGCTGGCCTCCCGGATTCTGGGCATGGGAGACATGCTGTCTTTCATTGAAAAGGCCCAGAATGCCGTGGATATGAAAAAAGCCGCGGAACTGGAAAAAAAGCTCAGAAAAAATGAATTTACGCTGGAGGATTTCCGGGATCAGATGTCCCAGGTCCGGAAAATGGGGTCATTGAATGATCTTATCAAATTGATCCCGGGTGTCAGCAAGAGCAAGCAGCTTAAAAACCTTGAGGTGGATGACCGTGAACTGGTCCGGGTGGAGGCGATTATCAATTCCATGACCCGGGCGGAGCGGCGGAATCATACCATTATTAACGGCAGCAGAAGAAAAAGGATTGCAATAGGCAGCGGAAACAGTGTACAGGAAGTCAATAATTTATTGAAAAATTATACCAATGTACTCAAAATGATGAAAAAAATCAGCAAGGGCGGTTTTATGCGCGGAATGGGCCGCGGAATGATGTCTTTGTAAGGAGCGATTGACAATATGGCAGTAAAAATCAGATTGGCAAGGTGTGGCGCAAAAAAACGGCCGTTCTATCGAATTGTTGTGGCAGACGGCCGGTACGCCCGTGATGGCAGGTTCCTGGAAAATGTAGGAACTTATGACCCGATGGGTGCGACCGCGGCAATAACCTTAAAAAAAGAAAGAGTGCAGTACTGGCTGGGCCAGGGGGCGCTCCCGTCGGATACGGTGAACAGTATCTTCAAAAAAGAAGGCCTGTAATCAGTCGCTGAATGGCTTAGCGTGTTTTTTTCTCTCAATCCTTTATTCCCGGAAGGTACTTTTTGAAGGAGACGGACGATGAAAGATCTGATCACGTACATTGCAAAAGCACTGGTCGATAATCCTGAAGAGGTAAAGGTCTCTGAGATCGTGGGTGACCAGACGTCGGTCCTGGAATTGAAAGTCGCAAAGGAAGACTTGGGGAAGGTGATTGGCAAACAGGGCAGAACCGCCAGAGCAATGCGGACGCTTTTGAGCGCGTCTTCGGCGAAGATCAAAAAAAGGACCGTCCTGGAAATCGTAGAAGAATAGGCGTTATGGAGAAAAGCGGCGTCCTGCCCATCGGAAAGATTATTGGCGTACACGGGATGAAAGGGTGCCTGAAGGTCTTTTCTTTTGACGCATCCACCGATTGGTTTGATCCGGGGCATTCGCTTACGCTGAAACGCCCGGACGGAAAAATACAAACGGTCGTTCTTGAGGATGTTCAGATCCACAAAAACATTATCCGTATGGCGGTTCGGGACGTCAACGACCGGACAACCGCTGAAGGCATGGTCGGTGCTGAAATACTCGTCAGCCGGTCTGATTTGCCGGAGCCGGAAGAAGGAAGATGGTACTGGTGTGATTTGATCGGGCTGTCGGTTTACGGGGTGAATGAAACATACCTTGGCCGGATTGAGAATTTGTTTGAAACCGGCAGCAATGATGTGCTGGTGGTAAAGGACAGAGAAACGGAAATCCTGATACCGGTTTTGAAATCCATCATTTGCAGTGTTGATTTTGAAGAAAAAAAGATGATTGTCGATCTGCCCGAAGGCTTATAAAAGGTTTACGGGCGATGGATTTTAGAATACTGACGATTTTTCCGGCGTTTTTTGATTCTTTCGTCTCCCACGGCATCATGCGGCGGGCCATTGAGGCCGGGGTGATCGCAGTGCATCCCATGGATATCCGGGAATTTGCCGATGGCTCCCACCGGATTACGGATGACAGGCCTTACGGGGGCGGGGCTGGCATGGTGATGAAGCCGGAGCCCTTGACGAGGGCCATCGCCGCGGCGAAAGAAATGATGCCAGGCAGCAGAACCATTCTTTTGTCTCCCCAGGGAAGGCCGTTTAAACAGGCGATTGCCGGTGAACTGGCATCGTTGGGCGGTCTCATTTTTATTTGCGGCCGCTATGAAGGCGTGGATGAACGGGTATATGCGCATATCGACGATGAGATTTCCATCGGCGATTTTGTTTTGACCGGCGGTGAACCGGCGGCCATGATCGTCATGGATGCCGTCACCCGGCTGCTTCCGGGCGCGCTGGGCGATGAAACGTCCGCGCAAAAGGAATCGTTTGAAGACCACCTGCTGGAGCATGCCCATTATACGCGGCCGCCGGAATTTGAGGTAGAAACGGTTCCGGATGTGTTGCTTTCCGGCAACCACGGCGTGATTGACGCATGGCGGCTGGAATCGGCGCTTTTGCGGACATTGCTGAAGCGGCCGGATCTTCTGGGAGCAAAAATATTGAGCAACAGGGAAAAGAAGGTGCTTGAACACTGGCGCGATACTATTGAGAAGATTGTCTCCACCTAAATTACATATCGCGTTATTGCACCACCCGGTCAAGAATAAGCACGGCGATACCATCGCGTCCGCCGTCACCAATCTGGATCTGCATGATATTGCGCGGATTGGAAGGACCTATGGAATTGCTGCGTTTTATGTGGTGACGCCTCTTGAAGATCAGAAAACGCTGGTGGGAAAAATTGTTTCCCACTGGGTTGACGGATGGGGCGGTGTCCACAACCCGGACCGGCGGGAAGCGCTGACCCTGGTCAAGGTCAAAGATTCACTGGCCCAGGTTGTGGATGAGATCCGGACGGAAACCCATGCGCCGGTTCAGGTGGTGGTCACATGCGCCGCCTCAAGGCAGCAGGCATTGGGGTTTGATGACTTTAAATGCCGTTTGCAAGATTCGGCGAACGCCTATCTCCTGGTGTTTGGGACTGCCTGGGGATTGACGGATGAAGTGATCGGCGGCGCTGATCATATTCTTGCGCCGATTAAAGGCGATGGTTCCGGATATAACCATCTGCCGGTGCGTGCTGCGGTTGCTATCACGCTGGACAGGATTCTGGGCGTCGCGTAACATTGTATTTAACACTCAAGTATTATTGTATGAATAAAACAATTATAAGGGATGATCATGGAATTAATTAAACAGATCGAAAGAGAGCAGTTACGTCTTGACCTGCCGGATTTTCTGCCCGGCGATACCGTTAAAGTGCATGTGCGCATCCGTGAGGGAGAAAAAGAACGTATTCAGGTGTTTCAGGGGGTGGTGATCAGCAAAAAGAGAGGCACCACCGACGCGTCCTTTATCGTCCGGAAAGTATCCTACGGAATAGGCGTGGAACGCGTTTTCCCCATGCATTCCCCAAGCATTTCCCATATTGAGGTGGTCACTCAAGGCCGTGTCCGCCGGGCCAAAATATATTATCTCCGGAATCTCAGAGGAAAAGCCGCAAGGATTCGGGAACGCCGCCGGGATCAGAAAAAAAATTAACGTATTCCACATGGAGAGGCAGGTTTCGCTGAATTTCCTTTCTGGGGTTTTGCATGATGAAAGGTGATGTGTGGATGTATGAAAAACAGGCCAGGGAAAGCGGGTTTACCGCGGTTGCCGGCATTGATGAAGCTGGCCGCGGCCCCTTGGCCGGGCCGGTGGTATCAGCGGCCGTGATCCTTCCGGAAGGGCTTCCGGTTTCGGGAATTCATGATTCCAAGCAGTTGAGCCCGAAAAGGAGGGAGCAATTATACGATGATATCTATCGACATGCGGTCGCGGTGGGCGTCGGCATCGTGGATCCGGTTGAAATCGACCGGATCAATATTTTACAGGCATCGCTTTCGGCCATGGCCATGTCCGTGCGGAATCTCTTTCCGGCTCCGGATTTTCTCTTAATTGACGGCCCGTTTCCCATCCCCGCGGATTTCCCTCAGAAACCCGTCATCAAAGGCGACTCTCTAAGCATATCCATTGCGGCTGCGTCAATCATTGCCAAGGTTACCCGTGACCGGATGATGGCGGTTTATGCGGAAGAATACCCGGAATTTGATTTTTCCGCCAACAAAGGGTACCCGACAAAGGCCCATAAAGAGGCCATCCGCAAATACGGCTGCTCCCCCATTCACCGGCTGACGTTTAAAGGCGTGAAGGAGCATTATCAGCCGTGTTGAATCGACGGTTAAAAATGGAACCGGTTTTTCGAATGCGCCATGCTTAACCGGAAACAGAAATTTGGCAGATCCGGGGAAGACCTGGCCGCTCAATTTCTGATGAAAAACGGATACCAGATTGTCTGCCGGAATTACCGGACAAAGTTCGGTGAAATCGATATTATCGCCAAAAATGGCGATTCCATTGTTTTTATTGAAGTTAAATCCCGACGCACATCGACTTTCGGGCATCCGAAATATGCCATCACCGCTGATAAGCAGGAACGGATTTCCAAAGCTGCGTTGTATTATCTCAAGATGACCGGCCAGAATCATATCCGGGCGCGCTTCGACGTGGTGGCCATTTCCGAACGCAATCAAAAAACCGACGTCGAGATCATTCAAAATGCCTTTGAACTTGCCTATAAGTGACCCTCTGGGAAAACTTGCGGCCGGCACACTCTATATTGTCGCAACTCCCATCGGCAACCTGAACGATATCACCTTCAGGGCGGTTGAAATCCTTGGAAAGGCCGATATCATCGCTGCGGAAGACACCCGCCACACCCGCTTGTTATTGTCCCATTTTAATATCACTTCCCGGCTTATCAGTTGTTATGAGCACAATGAAATTGAGAGCGCCCGGGGTATCATCGAACTGTTGAAAGCCGGAAAATCCATTGCCCTGGTTTCCAATGCCGGAACGCCGACAGTCTCAGACCCCGGTTACCGGCTCATCAATGCCGCTATCAGCGAAAATATTGCGGTGGTCCCCATTCCCGGCGTTTCAGCAGCTATCACGGCGCTTTCCGCATCCGGGCTGCCGTCGGATACCTTTTGTTTTGCCGGTTTTTTGCCTTCCAAAAAGCCTAAGCGCAGGGAACGTCTCGAAGAACTTTCGGGACTGCCCGGCACCCTGGTTTTTTATGAATCCCCCCGTCGGATCATGGAAGTCCTTGAAGACATGAATGATATCATGGGAGACCGGCAGGCGGTTTTATCCCGTGAACTAACCAAAACCTACGAGGAATTTTTAAGGGGGAAATTTCCCGAATTGATTGCGGAACTGGCGTCCCGTCAGGCGATCAAGGGTGAAATTACCCTGCTTGTATCCGGTCATACAGCCGACAACCCGGTCTGCTTTGAAGATATCAGGCCCCAGGTCGCGGCGGAACTGAAAAAGGGGCAGACCGGGGTGCTGGCTCTGGCCAAAAAATTTTCACGCGCCACCGGAATTTCCAAAAATAAATTGTATGAAAAAATTTTAGAGCTTCAATTGATCATGGAAAAAGAATCGGACCCGAAAAACACAGAAACAGAGAAAGGAGAACATCATCATGGATAAACTGGATGCGATATTTTCACCGGAATCGGTGGCGGTCATCGGCGCTTCCTCAACCCCTGGCAAAGTCGGGCATGATATTTTTGAAAATATCCTCAAGGGCGGCTATAAGGGCACCCTGTATCCGGTCAATCCATCCGCCCGATCGGTGTTGAGCGTCCGGTGTTACCAGTCCATTCTGGATATTCCGGACCCGGTGGATCTGGCCATGATCATTCTGCCTCCCCGTATCGCCGTAAAGGCGGTGGATGAGTGCATTCGGAAAGGGGTGAAGGGGATGGTCATCGTGTCCGCCGGATTCAAGGAAGTCGGCGGCGAGGGCGCGCAAATCGAAGCAGATATCGCCGCCAAATGCCGCAATGCCGGCATTCGCCTGATCGGTCCCAACTGCCTGGGGGTTATCAATCCGGGCGAAAATGTCCGGCTGAACGCCAGCTTTTCGGATCGTATGCCCAAACAGGGCAATATTTCCTTTATCTCCCAGAGCGGCGCCCTGTGCACCGCGGTTCTGGATTTCGCGGCGGACCGGGGGGTCGGGTTTTCTAAATTCGTTTCCATCGGGAACAAGGCGGATGTGGATGAGCTGGATTTGCTTCGCTATTATCACAAGGATCCGGAAACCGACGTTATTATGATTTATATGGAGCAGCTCCGGTTCCAGCCCGCCTTTATTGAGGAGGTCAAGGAAATGACCTCCGGTGAGCGGCCCACGCCGATTCTGGTGATCAAATCCGGTAAGACGGCAGCCGGAGCGGCTGCTGCGGCTTCCCATACCGGGTCTCTGGCTGGTTCCGAAGCGGTGTATAACGCCATTTTCGATCAGGCGGGCATTATACGGGTGGATACGGTGGATGACCTGTTTGACTTTGCGGTGGCGTTTTCAGCCCGGAAAATCCCCGCGGGCAACCGGGTGGCCATCATCACCAACGCGGGCGGCCCCGGCATTATCGCAACCGACATGACCGAAATGGCGGGGCTTACGCTTGCGAAATTCGGCCCCGATACGGTCTGGAATCTTCATCAGTTTCTGCCGCCTACCGCTAATTTCAACAATCCCGTGGATGTGATCGGGGATGCGTCCCGGGACCGGTATGAAAACGCTCTGGAAACCGTTATCGCCGATGAGAATGTGGATTGCGTGCTCATGATTTTAACACCTCAGTCCATGACCGACGCCATCGGCACCGCGGAGGCCATCGTCAATATTTATCATCATTCGTCCAAGCCCATTATTTGCTGTTTCATGGGTGTTGTGGATGTGTCCGCGGGGGTCAAGCACCTCCAGGACAATCATGTGCCGGTATACCGGTTTCCTGAGGATGCGGCCATGGCCATGGGAAAACTGTATGAAGCCACCCGCTGGCTGGGCCGTCAGATTTTGCCGGAATACGACCTGGCGTTTAACGCCAAACGCGCCCATGAGATTGTGGACAAGTGCTTGGCCGAGAACCGGCTGGTTCTGGGCGAGGATGACGGCCAGGAACTGCTGAAATGCTATGGATTCGATGTGCCGGCCATGAGTATCGCCACATCCGCCGTTGAAGCAGGCGATATGGCGGAAAAAATAGGATGCCCGGTGGTCTTGAAAATTGTGTCTCCGCAGATTCTGCACAAATCCGATGCCGGCGGCGTTCAGGTGGGCCTGAAAACCAGGGAGACGGTAGAGGCCGCATTCGCGGAAATCATGGAATCATCCCGGAAGTATAAGCCGGGTGCGGAAATCCTGGGTGTGCTGGTTCAGAAAATGGTGCCGCCGGGCCAGGAAGTCATTCTGGGCGTCACCAAATATCCGGGGTTCGGTCATTTGCTGATGTTCGGTCTGGGCGGCATCTACGTGGAACTGTTTAAAAACGTCACCTTCAAACTGGCCCCCATCGGCAGAAACAATGCCCGCCGGATGATCCGGAGCATCAAGGGTTTTGAAATCCTGGACGGGTTCCGCGGCAAGCCCAAGGCGGATGTGGAAAAACTGGAAAAGCTCATTGTGGGCCTGTCGGCACTGGTCACAAACCATCCGCAAATCAAGGAAATGGATATCAATCCGCTGATTGTGCATGAAAAAGGACGGGGTGCGACAGTGGCGGACATCATCATCACATTTGAAAAATAAATTTTTGGCTGATGCCAGACGGCCGTGAAATCATATATCCGGTGATACTGGAAGCGCCTGCTCTACAGCGGGCGCTTTTGGGGAAGGAACGGGTTCTTTTTTCGCGCCAGTATGCGCGCCGGGCCGTGGTTTTGTCTGCTGAAAGAAAATGGTTGCCGCTGTCTTTGGATTCGCTTGAGAATGCCCCGGACGGGAGACCGGCCCCGGTGAGCGGAATCTTCTGGTCTTTAAGCCACAAGCCGGAAGCAGTGGCCGGGGTCGCTGCTCGTCAGCCCGTCGGCATTGATATCGAGATCATCCGTCCGGTGCGTCCTGGCCTGATGGAGAAAATTACGGACGCCGAAGAGCGGCGGCTTGCGGAACCGGTCACGGATGCCGGGTTTTTCCGTTTCTGGACAGCCAAGGAGGCGGTTTTGAAGGCTGTGGGCGAAGGCCTTCGCGGCCTGTCCCATTGCAAAATTCATCATATTATGGATGAAACCGCATTGATCATTTCCTGTCATCAGCAACACTGGCGGGTTGAACACGCCTTTTGCGGCAAGCAAATCGCCTCACTGGCTTTCCAGCATCCGGATGCTCAAATCAAATGGATTTTTTGATCATCTGACGGATCATTTTTAGTTGCGGCGCCATTAAAAATAAAAACATACGGGAATAAAATTCCATGAATCACGATATTCGCGAGCCGTTTGGCGTTTCCCCCGATGAGTCGCCGTCCGATTTCCTGATGGGCCCGGAACAGGATGAGATGGCGAGGCGCTGGCCGGTGGCCCTGCGGGAAATAACCGCATTAATCGACAGAATCAAAGACATTCGCCGGGCCAATCCGGAGGCGCTTCATAAGAATTTGTCAGAGGTTGAAAAAAAACGGTTAACCCAGGGGTTGATGGACGCCATGCTGCAAGACGAGCCCCAGGGCTTAAAGCGTTCCGTGGCCCGGAGAATGGCCGACAAGATCGGCAATTACCTGCTGTGGCGCAGGGAATCGTCTGTGCCCGTGATTCATGAACTGATCGTATTGTTTCCCTGGTGGATCAGCCATATGCCCGGCGAAGTGATTTCAAAAATCCGGGACATCGGGCTCAATTATGTGCTGAACGGGCAGGTGGTGCCGGTTCAGATGGCATGGCAGGATATTTTACAGGCCGATCCGGTATATATCGGCCATTGCGCCTGCCGGAGCGCCGGGGTGGTGGATGATCTCTATCATCACAACCAGGTGTTCAATCTGCTTTCGGAAGCAGACAGCCGCCGGGTGTTGGACCGGTTTGTGGACCGTTACGAAATGCTGATCGCCTCCCACGGCGGCTTGCCGGATACGGATTTTCGATATGTAACATTGTGCCGGGATCTGGCGGACCTCAGGCGGGCCGGGTCTCCGGATTACCGGCTGGAAACCCTGCTTGAACGAACCTATCCGGACTGGGAAATTCTTCCGGTGCATGAAAAATACACCCCGGTCTGGATCCGTTCCATGCACAAGAACCACAAGGCCCATCTGATGAACAAGCAACTCGTGTTTGAGCTGGCGACGATTTTTTACCTTTCCCGCGGCACCATATTCTCATCCATGAAGCTGTTTGATTCGCCGTATACGATTTGTTCCTGTCCCACGCCGGAAGTCGGTGGGGGGTGCACGCTGACCAACTGGTATTATTACCGCGGGTCCAATACCTCTCTGCTGCCCAATGATGCGTTTTACGGCAGACGAAGAGACGCGAAAGGGGATATCCTCCCCTGCCGGCATTTTCCGATCCGGGCGCGGCGGGAATGCCTGGGATGCGGATGTAATCACGCCGAACCCTCACGGGATGTGGGCGCAGTTTTGGCCCAGGCGGATGAAGCACATGAAAAATATTTCATGAAAAAAGGATGAGAGACGCTATGAAGAAACAGATGAAATGGGTTTTGATATTTCTGGCGGCCGTGCTCGCCATCGGGTGCGTGATGCGGTCAAAAATGCCGCCTCTCGCTGAAAAGCGCCCTTCCGGCAAACCCGTTCTCATCACCAACGCCACGGTTTTCACCGGCGGCTCAGACCGGCAAGTCCTTGAAAACGTTAATATTTTGATTGAACACGGCCGGATCATGCAGATGGGGATGTTTGCGCCGCCCCAAATCGATTGCGAGCGAATTGACGGAACCGGAAAAATGGTGATTCCCGGCCTGATTGACCACCATATCCATATCCACAGTCCGGGTTCCCCGCCCGGATATATGCTCATGCCGGACGATACCCTGCTGGACAGGAACCTTTCCTCCTATCTGTACGCAGGCATCACCACGGTATTTGACATGGCCGGCCCGCTGGAGGATATGGAAGCCCTGCGGCAGCGGATCGAGGCCGGGGACCGGGTGAATCCGAGGCTCTTCTATGCGGGCAAGTGTCTGAACAAAAAAGGCGGGCATCCGGATTATATGCTCCGGAGCATGATCCCATGGCCCATTGATTCCCTGATGATCAGCAAAGTGATGTTCGCGGTGTCTGATGAGGATGATGCCCGCGAGGCCATCCGGCAGAACAAGGCCCATGGCGCCAGCCTGACCAAAGTCATGATCGATCAGCTCCCCTTAGGCATTCCATCTCTTTATGAGGACCTGACAGCGAAAATCGTGGCGGAATCAGAAGCTGCGGGACTTACCGTTGGCGCGCACATCGGGTCTGAGTCGGACATCATCACCGGTTTAAACGCCGGGGTACGTTTTTTCGCCCATGCCCCGTACCGGTCATCCCTGTCCGATGCCACGATTCAAAGGATGAAGGCCAGCCGGACAGTGGTCATTCCCACCCTGGTGGTGTTTGAAAACACGGCGGATTTTTTTCAGAATTCGCTCCAATTCACAACCATGGACAAAACAGTTCTGGACCCGAACATCCTGAAGGCCTATATGGAATTTCCACCTGAGAAACTGAACGTTTCAGATCCCCGTATGGAGAGCTGGATTCATGATCTGATCACCTATCGGGACATCAAGTTCGATAATGTGCGCCGGATGAAGGCTGCCGGAATCACGATTATCGCCGGAACGGACAGCCCCAATGTAGCGACGGCGGCGGGTTCATCCCTGCACACGGAACTGAGGCTGCTGGTTGAGAAATGCGGGTTTTCCCCTGAAGAGGCCGTCATGGCCGCCACAGGCGTATCCGGCAGGTGGATGGAAACGCTCACCGGAACAAAGGGGCTTGGGCGAGTTCAGGCGGGTGGCCCGGCAGACATATTGATTTTAAATAAGGATTTCCGGGAAGACATCCGGCAGACCGAAAATATTTACATGGTCATTGCAAACGGAAAGATTGTAGATCGCAAGTAAGTAATAACGGATGCGATCACTTCCCGTTTATCTTGATTGTTTGATTAAAAGGAAGTTGAAGAGCAAATCATTCATCAAGGAATAAAAATATGCAAAGAGTTCTTTGACCATTCAACCATTTAAATTTATCTTGATTCAATAAAAATATAACGGAAAATCCGGTGTAATATGACCACCAATGGGCCGTTGATATCCAAACATGGTGGCTACCGAAAACTCAAAAGTTTTCAGGCGGCCTAGTTGATTTATGATGTTACGGTCCGTTTTTGCACCAGCGCGGTTTGCCGATTTGGGAGAAAAACGATCCGCGTCGGCAAAGTCTTGTGGATTAGTGGCTTGCAGCCTTCTTGACCGTCAACTTGCCGCCCAGGCGGCAACGTTTGAAACCGAGGGCGGTTTTACCGAGCGGCTCTATCGCATTCGTTCCGAAACGCGGTCCACTCGCGCTTCGTCCACAAATAATTGAGGTGCTCCAATGACTACTGAAATTTTATTTTATGGCGTTCTTTCCCTGCTGTTCATCATCTTTATCGTCCTTCTTTTTCTTTTAAGAAAATTATTGCAAATCGGTCCCGCGATTTCCCCCCGTCTGGATGTGATGGAAAAGGCCCAGGAGCGAGTCGAGCAGTCCGTCCGGTCGGAAATGGCCCAAAACCGTGAAGAATCGGGCAGGGCCGCTCGGGAACAGCGGCAGGAACTTACCGAAGCGTTTAATACTTTCAGCGAGGCTGCGCAGCAGCGCATGATGGTTGTCGCCAAAATGCAAAAAGGCCAGCTTGAAGCCTTTTCTGTCCAGCTCAGCACTTTTGTCAAAGACAGCGGCGACCGGCTGGACGCTATCCGCACGGAATCGGCAGCTTCCGCCAAACAGCTTCGCGAAGAAGTGGTGGTGACACTCAGCAGCATTTCGGACACGACCGCCAAAACCATGAAAGATCTGGCTTTGGCCGAAAAAGCCCAGCTTGAAGCCATGTCAACCGCCATCGGCAGGCTTTCCGATTCCAATGAAAAAAAGCTTGAGGCGGTCCGGGCTACAGTGGAAGAAAAACTTCAGACCCTTCAGGCCGATAACGCCAAACAACTGGAACAGATGCGGCAGACCGTGGATGAAAAACTCCAGGGAACCCTGGAAAAGCGTCTGGGCGAGTCTTTTAAACAGGTCAGCGAACGTCTGGAACTGGTGCATAAAGGACTTGGCGAAATGCAGATTCTGGCAACCGGCGTGGGCGATCTGAAAAAGGTGCTCACCAATGTCAAGACCCGTGGCACCTGGGGCGAGGTTCAGCTTGGGGCGCTTTTGGAGCAGGTGCTGAGTCCCGATCAGTTTGATACCAATGTGGCCACAAAGGGCGGCGGCGAGCGTGTGGAATTTGCCATCCGGTTGCCGGGGCAGGGCGCGGACAGGGATGAGCCTGTCTGGCTGCCCATTGATGCCAAATTCCCCATTGAAGACTATCAACGGTTGATGGAAGCTCAGGATCATGCGGATGCGGCCGGCGTCGAGGCGGCCGGCAAGCAGTTGGAAAGCCGCGTCAAGGCCTGTGCGGGAGATATCTGCCGCAAATACCTGAACCCGCCAAAGACAACGGATTTCGGCATTCTGTTTTTGCCCATCGAGGGGCTTTTTGCCGAAGTCATCCGCAGGACAGGACTGACGGATGCGATTCAGCGGGACTGCCGGGTGGTGATCGCGGGTCCGACGACGTTGTGGTCTATTTTGAGCAGCTTGCAGATGGGTTTCCGTACGCTTGCCATTCAAAAACGTTCCAGCGAGGTCTGGAATCTTTTGGGAGCGGTCAAAACCGAATGGACCAAATACGGCGATGTCCTGGATGCGGTGCAAAAAAAGCTGCATCAGGCGTCGGACACCATCGAAAAAGCGAAATCCAGATCACGGGCTGTCGGCAGGAAGCTCAAGGATGTGCAGGAACTCCCCGTCAGCGAGACGGAGGTTTTGCTGCCGGTCATGGACGGGTCCGATGATGACAATGGGGAAGGCGCGGATGAAAACGGCTCCGGCGAATGATCCCGCATCGGCGGTGAAATTTGAAATCCATGCCGCAATGCTGGCCAATCGTGTCAAAAAGCGGTTTAAGCACCTGCACAAGCGGTTTGCGCGTGAGAATATCGATGTTTTCCGGCTTTATGACTGGGATATTCCGGAAATCAGGGCCGTGGTGGACTGGTATGGCGGGCATCTGGTAATTGCGGAGTACGCCCGGTCCCAGACGATGCCGGAATGGCTGCCGGAAATGGGCGCGACCGTCGCTGAAGCGCTTGGGGTGCCTTTGGAAAATGTGCATCTCAAGGAGCGCAAGGCCGGAAAACAAGGCGGGAAGCGGTATGAACGCATCGACCACACCAACCGGAAAATGATTGTCAGTGAGCGGAACCTGAAGTTTTATGTGAACCCCTGGGATTATATCGACACCGGGCTGTTTTCCGACCATCGCAACACCCGTCAGATGGTCCGGGATATGGCGGGAGGCAAAGATTTTCTGAATCTTTATTGCTATACCGGCACATTTTCCTGCTATGCGGCCAAAGGCGGAGCCAGTTCCACCACTTCCGTGGACCGGTCCGAAACCGCCATCGCGTGGGCGCGGGAAAATATGGAGTTAAACGGGATCCGTGAGACTGGAAACGCGCTGATTCAGGCCCATGCCTTCGATTTTCTTGAAAAAGCCAAACGAAGTCATCAAACATTCGATCTGGCGGTGGTGGACCCGCCATCCTATTCCACCACCCGGGTCCGGAATGTGGATTTTGACATTCTGCGGGACCATCCGGCCCTGATTGATGCTGTGCTGAGGGTGATGCGAAAAGGGGGTGTGATCTTTTTTTCCACCAACCACCAGGATTTTAAACCCCGGATGGAGCGGCTGGATGTGGCCGGAATTATGGAAATCACGCATCTGACGATCCCGGAAGATTATGTGAGCAAACGAAAGACCATTCACCGGTGCTGGAAAATTAAGGTATAAGATTGATTATTTTTATTCCAGCGGCTGTTTTAACAGGGAAATTTCCTTGAGCGTGTCCTGAAGCAGCGTGGTTACCTGCGGTTTGAGGATGCCGGTTTTGATGCTGTCTTCTTTTTGCAGGGCTTTGAAAAACCGGCTGATCAGTTTTCTCTGGGAGGCGCTCCACCGGGATGTCATGCCGGGTTTGCCGCATGCCTGGCCGGTCCGGTCAACTTCAGATGTATCCCGGCGGCTGTGCGCCCAGTTGATGACATGGGAAAAATAGATAAACCCCCTATCAATGAGTACATACAGTAAAAAATTGTTTTTTAGCGGCCCGACCTGGATTTCCATCCGGCCTAAAGGCAGCCCCTTGACCCTGGCCTGGGCGGCCGGCTTGATGCCCAATGCTGCTGATCCCGCGCCGATAATGCCGCCGATTGCGGTGAAAAGGCCCAGACTGTGACCGGCGGCCGCCAGGTCGATTTTCGCCCCGACAGCGCCTCCGCTGGCTCCGGCGGCTGCCATGACCTGCCATTGTTTGAGCCCCAGAAGCCGCCAGGATTTTTTTGAAAACAGATCGTCGTTAAGTACGGAAGTCGGGGGGAACTCAAAATTGAAAATATTGTGCTTAAAACGTTTGCGGATATCTTTATGCGCCGCGTTTTCCATCCGGTCGATGTCGGTTTGATACGTTTCCAGAAGCGATTTTTTGACTTCCGGAATGCGGGCCTCGTCCGGACAGGATTTTCGGGTGGAATATCGGGATATTTGGGAGAGCAGATTGATCAGGATGTTGGACGTGTCTGTGAGCCGCTGATCCCAGTCGTTTTTGAACGCCTCAATCACTTCCTCCAGAGCCGGCTGCCAGTCTGGGTCAATGCTTTTGAGACTTTCCAGAAGATCAATCCGTTCGGCGTAGGTGGCCCGCTGCGCGTCAAAAATCCGGACCGTGTTGAAATGTTTCAGGGCCTCGTTTTTCCATTCATCAAGAAATTCCCCACGGTTTTTTTCTTTGGTGTTGATCACCGCCATCCGCGGCAAACCGGTCAGCCGGAGAATTTCCATTTCGATTTTATCAACGCTTCGGACCGGCCGGGAACCGTCCGCCACAAAAATAATGCCCGCGCCATCGGCCAGGGGCGAGAGCAGTTCGCATTCATCAAAGAAATCGGGGTCAGGCCGGTGAGTGGTGATAAAATCCGCCAGCATTTCCGGCTCCGGCCCGGTATTGTCCGATAGATACTGGAGGGTGGCGCGGGGCTGCTGAAATCCGGGGGTGTCGATAAACCGGATCACCTCCCGGCCATCAACCGTGACGGGATATTCCCGGCACCGGCGGGTTTCACCGGGAATGGGGCTGATGCGGACGCTGTCATCCTCAGCCAAGGTGGATACGATAGAGGACTTTCCTTCATTGGGATGTCCGATGACGGCGAACGCGGGAATTCTCTCTTTCATGGTCATCCTCCCAGATTCTCGATGCGCGTAAACGGGTCCGCCAGACGGTTTATGGCCTGTTCCCAGATTACGCGGTCCGTGTCGTCCGGGGATGTAAACATCACGCCGTGAACGGGTTTTCCGACCAGCCCGACAATAATGCCTGTGTTTTTCCCCGCGCATTGCCGCAACGCTTTAAGCCACATCATGGTTTCCCGTATTGGCGGCTGCCAGGCTTCCTGGACGATGATGATCCGGGTTGCGGACATATCCCGGCCGTTGTCCGCAAGCAGATTTTCAATCTCGATCACGTCAGTTTCAGGCGTCATACCGGACCGGATCCGGACAAAGACTTCCAGCCCCAAAACATTAAATATCCGTTCCTCAAGATCATAGTCGGAGCACCGGTCATCGATATCCTCCGGCACCACCGCGATGGCTTTTCCCAGCGCGTCTCTGACATTCAGATCGTTGTTGACAGCCCTGTCTTCCGGCAGAGGATCCGGTGCGGGGGTTTGCCGGGTGACATAGCTCCGGCTTTCAGCGCCCATGACCGGCGTTTGCATGCGCTGGACGAGCCGGTCGCAGTCGCTGCTTATAAAGTCAATCCGGTTGACGGCGCGTATCTGGTGGCGGATTCCGAAAACCAGAAGCGCCAGCCGCGGCAGAAACCCGTAAAATAAAAGGGCGAAGCATAAAAATGGCCACCAGGACACCAGATCGGATGTCGCCAGATGCGCCATGCCCTCTTTGAGGATGATTTTGCTGCCCTGTATCTGTTCGATGGTGGGCAAGGCGGACGGCAGCCATGACCAGGGCGCGGAGATGATCCGAATCAGCCGGTGGATGGTTTCCGGGTCCGGCTGGAGTGTGGATTGCCAGCCAAACGCCAAGTCGGTGATGGATAGCTTGAGCAGGGTTGCCAGGATGATTCCGATGTTGAAAAAAATCATCAGGGTCTGGGCCAGTATAAAGACCGGCCATAAAAAAATGGAGCCGTAAAGCGCGCTTTGGCGGCCCATCAGCCCATACAATGAGCGGATCCGAACCTGGTGATCCGCCGGAAGGGCACTTTCACCAGTGCTTTTCAAGCGGATCAGAGCGTTCCGGATCAGCGCCGTCAAGATCGGATAAGCACTATGGATCGGGTTGACCAGTCCCATATGCCGGAGTACAAACATGACGCCTAAAAATATCAGCAAAAGGGATTGGGGAATCAGGAGCACCCACAAACAGGTGAAAATATTGATGGGATCCCGGCCCTGGTAGGACAGGACCGGCCACGCCAGCGAAACACCGGAAATCAGACCGGTGAAAATGACAAGCGTCAGCGCCAGGCGAAAGATTTCGGCAAATTTATCTCCCGGGAGCCGGCTGGATTCGCCTGATCGTTTGATCGCGGTTTCACGTTTCCCTTCCAGCCAGTAACGGACGAGTTCCCGGCGGGAGAAGGGGGGGGTATGGGTTTTTGCGAAGATGAGATATCGTTCCCGGTCCGGCGAAACGGAGGCGGATGTTGCGGTTTTGGGCTTTTCCAGAGCGTCCTGTTTTAAAAAATATTCCAGGTCGATGAAATCTCTCACCCGCCATCTGGCCTGTCCTGCTGTCTGAAGCGCTATCTTCCGTCTTGGAAAGGCGGCGCGAAATTTCTGTATGAACTTCATTCTCATGCCCATCATCATTAATGGATTTGCAGGATAAAATCAAGGCATGAGTGGAGTATCGAAAATCCTGGGAAGAAACGAATGGGACATCAGGCCGTCAAACCATCTTGTTTTTTTTAAACCAGTCAATCGCTTCCCTGATCGAATCTTCCACCGGTCTGAAATCGAGCCCCAGCTCCTTTTTTGCCTTTGCATTGTCGACGTACAAATAATTGGACGCATAAGCGACTTCCACCGGGGTTGACAGGGGCGGTTTTCTGCTGACACGGTCCGACCAGAATGACAGCGCATAGGTGCCGCCTTTTAAAACGCTGACAGGCACCTTGGCTATGAAAGATTTTTCATGGCCGAATG
Source organism: Desulfobacteraceae bacterium (assembly GCA_027353395.1). GTDB lineage: Bacteria > Desulfobacterota > Desulfobacteria > Desulfobacterales > Desulfosalsimonadaceae > SURF-3. The sequence continues at coordinate 831 of DAIEHU010000005.1, read as the reverse complement.
CAGCCTTGTAAACCATCTGCATGAATTCGGTGATCGTGACATTCCGGTTGCCCAGTATGTAGTGTTCGCCGGTTTTTCCTTTTAGGGCCGCCAGAATATGGCCTTTGGCCACATCCCGGACATCCACGACATTGATGCCGCCGTCAAAAGCGGTCCGGTTCAGGCCGGACAGAATATCGATGATCATTTTGCCTGTGGGTGTCGGTCCGATATCGTTGACGCCAAACGGGAAGGCCGGGTTGACTACCACAAGATCCAGGCCGTTCCGGGCGAATTCCAGCGCTTCCTGCTGGGAGAGATATTTGGTCAGCACATAATGGCTCCCCAGGCCATATTGATTAAAGGGAGTGTCTTCATTGCTCAGTTGTTTACCTGGTGTGGTGCCGACGGCCGCAATGGAACTGGTGTAAACGACACGGCCGGTATGACCGGCCTTTACGGCAGCCCATAACACATTCCGGCTCCCCTGAAGGTTGACTTCGTAAATCCATTTCCAGTCCGGCATCCAGATGGCGTAAATGGCGGCCAGATGAAAAATCGTATCCACCCCTTTAACCGCTTTGCGCACGGTTTCCTGATCCAGAATATCGCCTTCTATCATTTCGATATCAAGGCCATTGATATTGGCGGTGTTTTCGCCGGGTCTCACCAGCGCCCGCACGTCGGTATTCTGTTCCAGAAGCTGGTGAACCACATGGGATCCGATAAAACCGGCGGCGCCGGTGACGAGCGCTTTTTTCATGGCGGAAGTTCCTTATTCCAATTTGCGTTCAAGATGAGCCTAATATCCATGGCCAGCCGGTTAAAGATTGCAGCCCTTCAGGCATTAGC
>DAIEHU010000059.1 GCA_027353395.1 Desulfobacteraceae bacterium | reverse complement strand
CGGATTATTGAGAGAACGCAAGCCCTGTTTGACGCGCCCATCTATGCGATTATCGGCGGGCTGCATTTTCCGGTGCGCGGCGGCAGAATCATGGCCGGGCCCGTCAATGTCCAGCGGCTGGTGGGGTCTGATAACCCGCCCTGGCGAAGCATCCGCGAATCCGACGTACAAAACGCTATTAAAGCGATCAAAAAGGTATCGCCTAAAATCGTGGCACTCTCGCCCCACGACTCCTCCGACTGGAGCCTGGACCAGTTCCGGCAGGCGTTTAAAGATGCATATGTGGATTTGAAGGTTGGAAAAGAAATCGTGGTATAATGAATTAAAAAATCAACTTATGAAGCCGTCATATTTTTTGAAGCCCGGTTCCGCACATGGCGCAATAATCCCCCGCCGCGTAGGTGGGCTGATCACAGGCCGGGCATCGTATCAACTGATCCGCGCCGCAGAACGGACAGGCGGCGGAATCTCGTGGCAGCTTTTTCCCGCAACGCCGGCACAGGCCTTTGGCCAGCCGTTTCAATTCCAGCCGCCGCTTGTTGAACACCTTTTTCTGGATAATATAAATCATCAGGAGTGCTGCGCCGATAGCCGCGACAATCACGATATAATGCCATATGGCGACAATCCGAAAGGCGATTAAAAAATCAAAGAATTTTTTGAAAAAATGCCTCGGAATCAGATCGAGCACCACCTCCAGGATTTTCATGATTATGGGAATGGATATGATCACGAGCAAATGACCGGAAATTAGCATCTGGAGCCGGTTGTCTTTTTTAACGCTCCTTACGCTCCAAAGATAAAACACGATAAAGAGCGGCAGCAGAAACAGCATCTGCCAGAGCAGTTCCTTGAACGGATGCCGGAATTCCCATTGTTTGATATCCTTCACCAGCCGGTCCCTGCGGGCCGGATCGCCCGCCGACACATAGGCCCACAGATCCCTGACCTTCGCATGATTGTTAATCCGGGCGTCGATTGCTGCTATCTGTCCGTCGAAAAGGTCGATTTGCCGGGCCTTGTCCTTCATGTTTCGTGCGATGGACGGCAGCTTGTTTCGCCCGGCATCCGGCTCCGCAATATTTTCCAGAAGGGAGGTGTCGTAAACCCCTTTTGACTGCTCAAACCCGGAGATAAACTGTCTTTTTTGGGCAACCAGCCGCTGACGGGCCTTGAAATCCTCCAGAAGTTCCTTGTCGCGGGCGATCGCGTTGATTTTTTCAAAAAAGATTCTGCAATCCGGATGCATCCGATCCATTTTCATCTGCTCAAACGGGCTGTCGTACCCGTAAGATGTATTATTATAATCAGAAAGCGCCAGCTGCTGAAGCTTTTCCATCCGGTCGGCGTCCGTCCAGTTCTCCCGGACCAGCATTTCCCGGCAGCCATAGGGGATATAATCCGAAGGCGAGGTCAACTGCCGGGTATGGTCATTAAGTCCGCTGAACACCACAAACAGGATAAACACATCCAGCGCAAAGATGACACACAGGGAGAGTTTGCTTAACGGTTCTTCATCATTAATGCGGAACAGACGGTTTTTAAATATCGCCAAATGGTTTTTGATCATTGGAATAAATCTCGGGGGCGTTAAAATTTTGCCGGTGTCTCTTCAAACGGTTCGCATTTTTTATTTTTACCATAAAAAATTTCAATTTCAAATGTTTATCCTGATGGGCAGAATGACGGACGTCATGCCGTGCCATTGCAACCGCCGCTGGATCGCAAATGCGGTCTCGTTGTGCAACAGCCTGTGATAAAATTTTTCAAGGCGGAAGGTGATCTGCCCGGAAAAAACGACGGATCTGGGAAACTCGCCCACAATATCCATGCACAAAAGCGTTGCGCTTTCCACCACCTCCGTTCCCACGGTCATCCGGTAATCCGCGGCAAATCCCAGCCGCCTGGCCAGGTCCACATATTTTTGCAGATCCTTTCGAATGGATTGAGTCAGCGCGTCCATCGCATCCGGGCCTTTGAATGAACCGGAATCGATCACCGCCACGGAAACAAAAATAATGTTTTTGTAAGTTTTTGGAAATGTTTTAATGATGGAAAGCAGCGTGTGGATGCCGAAACCGCTAAAGCTTGAAACCAGCAGAATCGCGGTCTGATCATGGGGGTCCGGCGGCAACGGGTTGGCGGCGGCGGCAGTCGGGATATTAAGGAGAACCTCGTCAAGCTGCCCGATTCCTTTAAGCACTTTTTCGTAATGGCTGTGAATGAGGTAACACCCACCGATGACGCCGGATGTGATGAGAAAGGTGATCCAGCCGCCCTCGGTGAATTTTTCAAATGTCGTTACCAGAAGGATGGTGACGCAAAGGAGCAGGCCGGTCAGATGCACGCTCAAATACTGTTTCCACTCCCGGTGGTTTTTCCGGTGCCGGATGTAAAAATAAGACATACCCAGTTGCGACAGGGAAAAGGTGACGAAAACGTTGATGGAATACATGACCACCAGGGCGGATACCGATCCATGGGTGTAGACAAGAAGCGCAATGGCGCTCACGCCCATGATCATGATGCCATTCTGCATGGTCAGCCGATCGGAGAGTGCGGCGAACCGGCGGGGAAACCAGGAATCCACCGCCATGTTCGCCATGACGCGCGGCCCATCGACAAAACCGGTCTGGGCCGCCACAAAAAGCAGAGCGCCTTCTGAAAAAATGGTGATAAAGGCGATCCAGTGCCCCATAGGCCAGTCAACGAAAAGACTATTCGCCAGAACCGCGTTAAGGGTTTTTCCCGCCATGGGTTTGACATCCAGCAGCGCATAGCAGAGAAAAAGGATCCCGGCGGTAAACGCCAGGGAAACCGCCATATACAGCATGGTCCGTTTGCCGGTCCGCACTTTTGGGTCACGCATGATCTGAAGACCGTTGGAAACCGCCTCGATCCCGGTGTATGTCCCGCCGCCCAGAGAATACGCCCGAAGGAACAGCATCAATATGCCCATGATGCCGATGGTGGAAATATCCTGCCGGATGCCGGTGTTAAAATTATTGACCAGGGGAATCAATCGGTCGGTATGCGTAAACACCCCGTCCAGAAGCATGAGGAGGTGGGTGGCGACAAAAACGATGAAAACCGGCGTCATTACGGTGATGGATTCCTTTACCCCACGTATATTCAGGAGAATAAGGAGCACGCAGAGAAAACATGCAAAGAAAAGTTTATACGGCTGAAAACCGAAGGGCAGGTAACTGAAGATGGCGTCCGTGCAGGCTGCGGTGGATATGGTGATAGTCAGCATATAATCCACCAGCAGGGCGCTGCCGGAAACAACCCCGGCCTTTTTTCCCAGCATATGGGTGGCGACGATATATCCGCCGCCGCCATGAGGGAAATGCTCTATGATCCGGGAATATGCGTAGGAGATGATGAAAACCGTAAGGGCCGTTGCCAGGCCCAGCAGAATAGCCAGATAGGTATGGCTTCCTAGGGCGCGGTATGCTTCCTCCGGGCCGTAGGACGAGGATGAAAGTCCGTCCGCGCCCAGACCGATCCATGCCAGGAGCGGTATCAGCGAAATTTTATGAAAGATATTCGGATCGTTAATCTGTTTAGGCGCGCCGATGATGGCCCGCCGGATGTTGCCAAACACCGTGCTTTTTTGCTCGTCCGTTTCGGCAGTCATATCCCCTCCAATAAAAATAAAAAAAGCCGCGGGCACGGGACCGGCGGCTTTCTAAAGCACAGACCAATGCACTCCCACTTGCCTACGAGGTTAGCTGACGGGCTCGGGCCTGGAAGTGCCCTATCCATAAATGAATACGCCCCAAAAACTTGGGTTCCCCGCATCCGGCTGATTCAAAAACCGGATCTCGGCTGCAATATTTATAAATTTTGGGAAAGTATAGAATATTGTCTTGGGGTGTCAAGCGGAAAAATCGGCTTTGGGGTTTAGTTGCACCGGCCTGTCATCCCGCCAGCACAGTTGTCCAGTTTCCTCCTCTTTCCCGGTGAACGCACCGGAGATGATACGGTAGGCATCGATAATCGATACTTAATCATACTGTATTGAAAATCAAGCTAAGAAGATTATATTCCCCCTGAGCGTTGAATGGCTGCTCATCATTGTTTTGATAACAGATTATTTATACAGAAAGGAAAAATTCATGAATCCGGAATCAGGCGCCGTTGTTTTTCCCGGCCAGGGAACCCAGCGGCATGGAATGGGAAAGGATTTTTTTGAGGCGGCGGCCGCAAGCCGCCAGGCGTTTGAAGAGGCGTCAGATGTACTGGGATGGGATGTGGGGGATCTGTGCTTTGGGAGCAATGAACGCCTTCATCTCACCGAGTTCGCCCAGCCATGCATTCTCGCCACTGAAATCGCCATGTTCCGGGGGATTCAATCTTTATACGGATTCGCGCCCCGGTATTTCGGTGGGCACAGTCTGGGGGAATACACAGCCCTGGTGGCGGCAGATGCAATGTCCTTTGCCGATGCCTTGAAAACGGTCCACATCCGGGGAAAGCTCATGCAGCAGGCCAGTCCACCAGGCGCGGGCGCAATGGCCGCCGTGATCAGCCAAAATCTGAATGAATCCCTGATCGCCGGCTCCCTCGCCGGACTGCCTCTGGATGTGGCCAATATCAATTCCGCCGACCAGGTGGTGATCAGCGGGCGGATCGATGCCATGGAAAAAGCCGAAAAACGCCTTCAGGCGGCGGCGGGCGGAGATCCCGCATTCCGGTTTGTCCCTTTGAATGTCAGCGCGCCGTTTCACAGCCGGTTTATGACCGGTATTAAAGAGGCGTTCCGGGAGGCCCTGCATTCGGTGTCCGAACGGCTGAATCCGGAAAAAGCCCGGCTGGTGACGTCCAATGTCACCGGGAGATTTCATAAAGGCATCCGCTCCGGCATCATTGATGATCTGGTGGCCCAGATCAGCCAGTCTGTGCGGTGGCGGGAGAACATGCAGGCCCTGGCGGGTAGAGCGGCAACCATTTATGAAATCGGCCCGAACCGGCCCTTGCGGAATTTTTTCACGAGCATGGGGGTGTCCTGCCAGTCGGTTACCAGCCTGTCCGCCGCCGGACGGGTATTTGCATAAAGGATCACGCCGTGAAATTCAATCCTGATTTCTGGGCGCTCATCATCGGCGGTTCCAGCGGGTTCGGTCTGGCGGCCGCACGGAAGCTTGCGGCCCACGGCATGAATCTGTGCATCGTGCACCGGGACCGACGCGGGGCCATGTCCCGCATCACGCCGGAATTTGAAAAACTGAAACAAACCGGCGTCAAGTTTCTGTCATTCAACCTGGACGCCTTGACCGAAAGCGGCAGAACCTTGGTTCTGGACGCGCTGTCCGCGGAAATGGGAACAAGGGACAAAATCCGGATGGCGCTTCACAGTGTGGCGTTCGGCAATCTGAAACTTCTTGCCCCGCATCCGGCGCCAGAAATCAGTGAAAAAACAAGGCGTTCCATAGCTGATGCCGCCGGAATCCCTGGCGAAAAGATGGACCGGATTATCAATGAAGCGTTTGAGGGGGGGGCGAACAGCCTTCACCTGCTTGCGGATCCGCCTGTCTACGATAACGACAGGTTTCTGGATGCGGATGATTTTTCCCGCACCACTCACGCCATGGGATTTAATCTGGTGGAATGGGTGAGGGATATATTTTCCCGGAAATTGTTTGCGGATGACGCACGGGTGCTCAGCCTGACCAGCGAGGGGGGCCGCAAAGCCTGGCGGGGATATGCGGCGGTATCCGCAGCCAAAGCGGTGCTGGAATCCGCAGCCCGGTCCATGGCCCTGGAATTTGCACCTTTCGGCATCCGCTCCAACGTGATTCAGGCCGGCGTGACCGACACCGCCGCCCTTAAAGCCATTCCCGGAAGCAGGCATATCAGGGCGAACGCGATCCTGCGAAACCCGTTTGGCCGCCTCACCACCCCGGCGGATGTGGCCAATGTCATTTATCTCCTGTGCCTGGACGAAGCGGCGTGGATCAATGGGGCGCTGATCTGTGCGGATGGCGGGGAAGGAATCGCATAATGAAATACCATGAATTTTTGACGCAATCGCAGTTTGATTTTGAAAGTCTGCTGGCGTTTTCATACGGACGGCTCATTGAAGACCCGCCCGAAGGTTTTGACGCAAGGCTCCCCGCGCCCCCTTTTCTCATGGTGGACCGCATCCTGTCCATTACAAAAAAGGGCAGCCGGGGCCGGGTGGTGGCCGAGCAGGATATCCGGCTGGACGCCTGGTATTTTCAGTGCCATTTTCCCGGGGACCCGGTGCAGCCCGGCTGCCTGTGCGTGGATGCCGTCTGGCAGCTTCTGGGATTTTACTGTGTGTGGTGCGGGGCCTTGGGCGCGGGCCGGGCCTTGGGATGCGGAGACATCGCGTTTACCGGCCAGATCCGTCCCCACAACCGGGTAGCCCGCTTCGAAATCGATATTCTGCGCTTTCAGGAACTGAAACAGGCCGGTTCCAGCATCGTGATCGGGGACGCTGTCGTGTTTATCGACAATGAGCCCATCACCACGGTCAAAGGGGCTAGGACCGGCGTTTTCAAGGGCATCACGTATAAAGAATATCCCCTTCGGACGCCAAACTTTTTGGGGGGCGCAGCCAAGTCATGACGGATATCCTGAGCCAGACCCTTGCGCTGATTCCCCAGCAGCCGCCGTTCCGGTTTATCGACGCCATCATCCGCGCGAATGATAAAACCATCCAGGCCGGATACCGGTTCCGGGAAGACGAAACATTTTACAAGGGGCATTTCCCGGGCAATCCCATCACGCCGGGCGTGATCTTGATTGAAACCATGGCCCAGACAGCGGTGGTGGCCATGGGAATTTACCAGCTCCTGAGTCAAGGCGTTTTGCCCGTGCAAATAGAGGAGATGATTACCCTGTTCGCCTTTGCGGACGCCATTGAATTTACCGGAATTGTATATCCGAATGAGCAGATTGAGATTTTCGGGGAGCTGATTTACCTGCGCCGGGGACATTTAAAAACAAAGGCACGAATTCAGCGGAAGAACGGGGAAACGGTTTGTTCCGGGATACTTACCGGAACCGGGGTTACAAGAACGCAAAAGGTTTAAACAAATGAAAAACAGAGTGGTGGTGACCGGCATGGGGGTGGTGGCGCCCAATGCCACTGGGATTTCCGATTTTGAACAGGCTCTGCGAAGCGGCAGGTCCGGCATCCGGTTCGTAGAAAAGCTGGAGGCGTTAAAGTTTTCCTGCCGGATCGGCGGGATTCCGGAACATTCCGGGGAAGATGCTGACGGACTGCCCAGCGGCAACATCAGATACGCGGTCACGGCGGCCCTGGAGGCATGGCGGGATGCGGGCCTCTCGCAACCCCGGACGGACGGGCCCGCGGACTGGGATTCAGGGGCCATTGTGGGCTGCGGCATTTGCGGTATGGAAACCATCGCTGAAGAGGTGGTCCCGCAAATCAACGCCGGAAATGTACGGCGGCTGGGATCCAGGATCGTTGAACGGGTCATGGGCAGCGGCGTCAGCGCCCATATCGCGGGCATCTTAGGCCTGGGCAACCAAGTAACGTCCAATTCATCCGCATGCAGCACCGGAACCGAGGCCATTATCGACGCCGCATGGCGCATCCGGACAGGGCTTGCCCGCCGCATGCTGGCGGGCGGTTCGGAAGGCGCGTCTCCCTATACCTGGGGCGGGTTTGATGCCATGCGGGTGCTGGCCCGGAAATTCAACGATACGCCGGAAAAAGGCTCCCGGCCCATGAGCGCGTCCGCCTGCGGGTTCGTGCCCGGCGCGGGGGCCGGGATTCTGGTACTCGAGGACCTGGAAACCGCTCTTTCCAGAGGCGCCCGGATTTATGGGGAAATTACCGGGGCCGCCGTCAACTGCGGGGGCCAGCGGAGCGGAGGGTCCATGACAGCGCCGAATCCCGACGGCGTGAAGCGGTGCATTCAGGCGTCGATCCGGGATGCCGGCATCCTTCCGGAGGCGGTGGACGGCATCTGCGGACATCTCACCGCCACCTTCGCCGACCCTCACGAGGTAAAAAACTGGTCCGCAGCCCTGAACCGGGGGCCGAACGCCTTTCCCCTCATTAACAGCGTCAAGTCCATGATCGGGCACTGCCTGGGGGCTGCGGGGGCCATTGAAACCATCGCCGTTATTTTACAGCTTTATAAGGGGTTTATGCACCCATCCATCAATTGCGAAGATGTGCACCCGGAGATTGCGGCGTTTGATCGCCGCATCCCCCGGACGTGTCTGGAACTGCCGGAACTTAAAGTCATGGCCAAGGCCAGCTTCGGATTCGGTGATGTGAACAGTTGTCTGATGATCAGAAAATGGGAAAACAATTCTAAATAAAAGGATAATATAATGAAAAGACAGGAAATTTTTGATCACGTGGTGAAGATCATTTCAGAGTTCGTCAAAGAACCGGAGCGCCTTAAAAACGTATCCATGGACACCCTGATCATTCAGGATTTGAAGGTTAATTCGGCCCGGCTGGTGGATATCATCATCCAGTCAGAGGATGCTTTTAATATTTCCATTGATGACGATGACGCGGACCAGATAAAAACCATCGGAGATGCGGTGCGGGTGGTGGAACGCAAACTGGCCGCAGCCTGATCCAATGGAAGCGCATGTCAAACGGGCGTTCCGGTTTCAATACGGGATGGGTCGGGCGCTGGTTTTCCTTACCGTGCCCCTCATCGCCCTTGCCGTCAAGCTGGCGGGTTACCGGATCCATGACTTAAAAAACATCCGCCGGACCGTTAAAAACTTGATGATCCGGCATCCTGGCCCCTGGCTGATCTGCGCCAACCATCTCACGCTGATTGATTCCGTTATTCTGGTCCATGCCATGATGCCGTTTTACCGGTATCTGTTCCGGTTCCGTGACTTGCCGTGGAATATCCCGGAGCACATGAATTTTAACCGTAATCCGGCCTTGCGAGCGGTGTGCTTTCTGGCCAAATGCATTCCAGTGGTACGTGGCGGAGACCGTGGCAGAGTCAAATCCAGCCTGGAAAAATGCCTGTTTGTACTTGGATGGGGAGAGCCGTTGATGATCTTTCCGGAAGGAACCCGTTCCCGCACCGGGCGGGTGAACACCGAAGATTTTCCATACAGCGCGGGCCGGCTGGCGCTCGCCGTCCCTGGTTGCCGGATCATGTGCGTGTATCTGCGCGGCGACGGTCAGAAAACTTACAGCGACTTGCCAAAGAGAGGGGAAACCTTCTTCATGACCGTGAAAGAATGCCGCCCCGAAACCACGCTCACGGGACTGCGAGCCCAGAGGGATTGCGCATCCCGGATCATTACGTGTCTGCACCAGATGGAGAATGATTATTTTAAACGTCGCGGGCAATGATATTGTGGATTTGAAGTCCCCTGAAGCGCGGGGCAAGTCTCTTGACATCCGGTTCATGGAAAGGACGCTGACCGTCCGGGAACGCGAGGCGACAGGGCGCTCCGCCCATCCGGACAGGCTGTTGTGGGCCTTCTGGGCCGCCAAGGAAACCGCATACAAAACAATCAGCAAAATACATCCGGATATTTCATCCTCGCCCCGCCGGTATGGGGTGTTGCTTGCGGATGAAGCGGAATCAGACGCCCTGATTCATGCCGCCTCCGGAGTTGTGAACACGCCGGAAGGGCCGGTACCGGTCTACGTCATGTTTCATGCGGATTATGTTCATTGCATCGGCGGGTATTGCCTCTCAGGAAGTTTAGACAGCATGAACTGGGGGGTGGGGATCATTGATGAAATCCCGGAATCCGGCGAAAACAAATCCGTGCCGGAACGCGAATCGTATTCCGCCCGGTTTCTTGCCGCCTCAAAGATTGCGGACATTTTCCGCTGTCATCCGCGGGATGTTTTTATCTCAAGACAAAACCACCGTTTAAAAACCGGCCCGCCGAAAGTATATGTCAGGGGGAAACCCGCGGACCTTGACATCAGCCTGAGCCATGACGGCCGGTTTGTTGCTTTTGCGGTTAACCGCTTTTACAATTAAAAAGAAAATGGCATACATATGACAACTTCATCACCCCCCGGCGTCGTCATCAGCGGTTCGGGGCTCTTTACACCCTCGCATATCATCACCAATGACGAGCTGGTGGATGCCTATAACCGATATGCAGAAAAATATAATGCTGACCATGCCGGGCCCATTTCAGCCGGGGAAATGGAGGAAAAACCATTCTCCAGCGCCCGCTTTATTGAAAAAGCCTCCGGCATCAAGGCCCGGCATGTGTATTCCAAAGACGGGATTCTGGACATCCATCGCATGCGGCCCCAATTTCCCGAACGAACGGAATCCGAGATAAGCCATCAGGCGGAAATGGCCGTTCATGCGGCTCGCGAGGCCATGTCTGTGGCTGGCAAAACCCCGGCGGATATTGATGCGGTGCTCGTCGCATGCACCTATACCCAGCGGGCCTATCCGGCCATCGCCATTGAAGTGCAACACGCTCTGGGCATCGATAAAGGATTCGGGTTTGATGTGCTGGGAGCCTGCTCAGCGGCAACTTTTGGCCTGCACCGGGCCTTTGATACCCTGATGTCGGGATCGGCAACCTGCGTGCTGGTGGTTCATCCGGAACTGGTCACGCCCCAGGTGAATTATTGCGACCGGGATTCGCATTTTATTTTCGGGGATGTGGGAGCCGCCATGATTATGGAACGGGTGGATACCTGCGCGGACGGCAAGGGGTATGATGTTTTGGGCGTCCGGGCCATGACCCGGTTTTCAAGCAATATCCGGTCAAATTTCGGGCATTTGTCCCGTGCTTTTGATGGAGACCCCTTTGCTGCGGACAAGCTGTTTCATCAGACAGGGAGGAAGGTGTTTGAAGAAGTGAGCCCCATGGCCGCCGGGCATATCAAGGATCACCTGGCATGGCATGGCATTCAGGCGGACCAGGTCGCCCGATTCTGGCTGCACCAGGCCAACCTCAACATGAACCGGATGGTGATCAGGCATCTCCTGAACTCGGAAGCGGGGCCTGAAACCGTTCCGGCAATTCTCAGTGAATACGGCAACACCGCTTCCGCCGGGTCCATTGTCGCGTTTCACCTTCACCATCAGGGCATGAAACCCGGCGATATCGGGGTGATCTG
>DAIEHU010000058.1 GCA_027353395.1 Desulfobacteraceae bacterium | reverse complement strand
TACAATTATAAAGATCCGACTCCGGTCACTGCCTGGGATGAGGACTGGACCGGGGTTACCATCGGCGGGGCGCTCAACGACCCCACCCTCGATTTTCTTGCGGATGGATTTTATTTTAAAGCTGTATTTGCAAACATCGATAATTCAACAACCCGTCAGTTGAAATCCGTTTCCTTTGGCGCGGATTACGTTAAAGGCGATATTACAGCGGTTTTTAACCAGTTCAGCGGCACCATCAATGACGGTGTTGGCGCACCGGAATATAACGGGCATGACCTCAATCTGGGGCTCAAGACAATTACCGCGGACCCAACAAACTCGGGCACTAACAGTAAATTCGATATATCCCTTTCCATTGACACTTATGACAAAGGCTACTGGGTCACCTTTAACAAAGCCATTGTTACACCTTAAGAAGTGACGGAGCAGATTGAATTCCTCCCGATAGCGCCTGTGTTTGAGAACAGTTCCCACCCTTGGCCGGAAAGCACCATGGTTTTCCGGCTTTTTTATTTCCGCAAAAACTATCCGTGCTTCCGCCCGTCCGCCACATTTCCCGCCATGATGCTTGACATTGATATGCAATTATTTTAAAAATTTCAGGAATTCTGAGCAGTCCTGAAAACAGGTTCCCCGAAACCCGCACGGATACCTGAAAAATATTGATAAATATTCATAATAAAAGGAGAAAACCCGAATGGCGCAACTGATTGCCGACCGTAGAGACGTGGATTTTGTTCTTCACGAACAGCTCCAAGTGGGAGAACTGTCGAAAACCGAACAATTCGCAGAATTTAACAAGAAAACCATCGACCTGATCATATCCGAGGCCAGAAACCTGGCTATAAAGGAAATTCTCCCGACCCAGAAGATCAGCGACAAGGGCTGCGACTTTGACAACGGCATGGTCAAAGTCCCTGAAGAATATCACCGGGTGTTCAAATTATATAATGACGGCGAATGGATGGGCATGATCGACGACCCCCAATGGGGCGGCCAGGGCATGCCGAAAACCGTATCGCTGGCGGCCAACGAATATTTTTACGGCGCCAATCCGGCCTTCATGCTCTATCACGGCCTGACCCATGGCGCGGCCAAAATGATCGAAACCATCGGCACGGAAAAACAGAAAAAACTCTACCTTAAAAAAATCTATTCAGGTCAGTGGGCCGGCACCATGCTGCTGACCGAGCCCAACGCCGGTTCCGACGTGGGCGCGCTGGAATCCACGGCCCGGAAAAACCCCGACGGCACCTATTCCATCACCGGCTCCAAGATTTTCATCTCCGGCGGGGAGCACAACATGGTGGAAAACATCGTCCATCCCTGCCTGGCGCGGATTGAGGGCGCACCTCCCGGGACTCCGGGCATCTCCCTGTTCCTGGTGCCCAAATTCCGGGTAAAAGACGACGGCTCTTTAGGCGAATTCAATGATGTGGTCTGCACCGGGATTGAGGAAAAAATGGGGCTTCACGGCAACTGCACCTGCTCCCTCACGCTGGGCGGAAAGGGCAACTGCATCGGCGAACTCATCGGCGAAGAGAACAAAGGCATGCGGGCCATGTTCCTGATGATGAACGAAGCCCGGCAACTGGTGGGCCTTCAGGGATTCGCCACCGCCACCGCATCCTACATGTACGCTCTGGATTATGCCAGGCAGCGGCTCCAGGGGAAACACCTGATGGCCGGAAAAGACCCGAACGCCAAAAGCGTGGCCATTATCGAGCATCCGGATGTCCGGCGCCAGCTCCTCACCATGAAAGCTTACGTTGAAGGCATCCGCAGCCTGATTTATTACGGCGGATACTGTCATGATATGGAAGCCCTGGCTGATTCTCCCGCGGAAAAGGGAAAATATGAAGACCTGACCGCCATCCTGACCCCCATCATCAAGGGCTATGTGACCGACAAGGCATGGGAAGTCAACAGCCATGCGGTCCAGGTCTACGGCGGATACGGATACATCCAGGAATATCCGGTAGAGCAACTGCTGCGGGATTCCCGGATTTTCATGATCTATGAGGGCACAAACGGCATTCAGGCCATGGACCTTCTGGGCCGGAAATTAGGCATGAAAAAGGGCAAGCTCTTCTTAGACTACCTGGGCCTCATGCAAAAAACCATCAGTGAGGCGCGGCAGATTCCGGCCCTGAATTACCTGACCGAAGATTTTGAAACCGGCGTGAACCGGCTGACGGAAACAGCGCTTTATCTGTCAAAAACCGCCATGTCCAACGCCATGAACGCTTACGCCTTCGCGCATCCCTTTCTGGATGTGACCGGCGACCTGACCATGGCCTGGATGCTCCTATGGCGGACCACCGTCGCCTGGCGGCAGCTCGCCAAGCTGGCCGGCTCGGAGGACATGGCCAAAATTCGTGAAAAAGCAGGCACTCACAAGGATGCGGCTTTCTATTACGGACAGTTAAAAACTGCTGAATTTTTTATTAAAACCCTGCTTCCAACCACCATGGGCAAATTCAACGCCATCAATGCCACCAACGGCGCGGCGAATGACATGCTGGACGCCTCTTTCGGCGGGTAAGCGAAGCGCCTCAGATTCATTAAAAAAAATGAACCACGGGGAGCGCGGAGATACTTTATTTAAAACAAAAAATATTCTCTACGCTCTCTGTGGTAAAAAAAATTTATGAGACCAACCAGGAATACTCTCCTCTGCGCCCCGGCGTCTCTGCGGGAAAACCAGAAATGAATAACCCGCTCCGCAAACAGGTGTCTTTTTTTCTTCATAAGTCCCTTATTGGCCTATTCGCGGCTTTGAACCCAAAATTCTCCATACGGAAAACGCCGTCCGCATGTTAAGCATCCGAAAAATAAGCGCTGCCGGCCTCTCATACCGCCACTTCGCACGTTACCGGCAAATCCTCACCGTGATGTTCAAATACGGTTTTGAGGATGTTTTCGGCGTCTTTCGAATGGACAAATACCTGGCGGGCGGCCTTGGACTGATGTCCCGAAAGCGGCGGGAACTCATGGCGAATTATTCCCGGTTTGAGCGCCTCCGCATGGCCCTGGAAGAACTGGGACCGACATTCATCAAACTGGGGCAGGCGCTGTCCATGCGACCGGATTTTGTGTCCGTGGATTTTATCAATGAACTCACCAAACTTCAGGACATGGTGCCCCCCTGTCCGTTTTCAGACATCCAATCCATCATTGAGTCCGAATTCCATTGCGCGCTGGCTGGCCTGTTTGACGATTTTGACACCACCCCCCTGGCCTCGGCCTCCATCGGCCAGGTGTACAAAGCCAGGCTGAAAGACGGCCGGACAGCGGCGGTCAAGGTGCAGCGGCCGGATCTGGATCATCTGGTGGCTGTGGATCTCGGCATCATGTATCACCTTGCATCCGTGACGGAAAGAAATATCGAGGAAGCGTCCTTTATCCGGCCGGTCACCATTGTGGAGGAATTCGCCCGAACCATTTTCAAGGAACTCGACTACACCATTGAGGCAAACCACCTGGAGCGGTTCGCCCGCAATTTTTCGGGTGACGCAACCGTCCATATCCCGGAAGTATACCGGGAGCTGACCACAAGGCGGGTGCTCACCATGGAATTTATCGACGGCGTCAAGGCCTCCGACATCCAGTACCTTGACACCAACGGCATGGACAAAAAGCTCATCACCCGCCGAGGCGCTGAACTTTTGTTGAAACAGACGTTTGAACATGGGTTCTTTCACGCTGACCCGCATCCCGGCAACATTTTTATCCTGCCGGATCATGTCATCGCCATGCTGGACTTCGGCCAGGTGGGGGCCGTGGACCAGCAGTCCAAAGAAGACTTTGTGGATCTCATCGACGCCGTGGTTCATCAGAATCCATTTAAAGCCACGCGCCAACTCCTTAAGATCACCTACTGGGACCAGAAGCCGGACTTGCGCCGGCTGGAAAAAGACGTGGCGGAATTTATCGGCAAGCATCTTTATAAACCCTTAAAAGATTTAAATATCAGTATTCTGATCCAGGATCTGCTCTATCTGGTTTCCCGGTATCGGCTCCGTATTCCGCCGGATATTTATTTGATGATGAAATCCCTGGGCACCATCGAAGGCATCGCCCGGCAGCTGGACCCGGATTTTGACATGATCGAACAGGCCGCGCCCTTCATCCGGCAAATCAAGCTGGACCGGCTGAAACCCCAGCGGCTGGGGGATGACCTGTTCACGTTGAGCGGGGAGTTCATTCAGTTCGCCAAACAGTTTCCCACCGACATGATCGAAATTTCCCGGCTCATCAAGGAGCACAAAATATCCTTGAGAATCGACGAAAAAAGCCTGGCAGTCATCCAGACAGCCCACAACAAGACCGGCAACCGGATCGCTTTTTCCATTATTATTGCGGCCCTGATCATCGGCTCAGCGGTTGTTCTGGCGGCCTGGACGCCGCCTTTCATTTTTGGAATTCCCGCGCTGGGGTTTTCCGGCATTGTCATATCCGCAATCATGGGATTGTGGCTGCTCGTCGCGGTGATCAAAAAAGGGAGTTTGTAGGGGGAAACCGGGCGTTAAAATTTTTTTGGTTCATCTATTTTTTCTATCTTGACATATATATTGTATTTTTAATATATATTACCACCAAATATATGACATTCATTATAAACTTCCATTTTCAGCAATAGGCCATATGAATTTTAAAGAAGACACACCTCCCGTCAAACTAAAAGGCGTGGGGGACAGTTTATGGGTTACCATCAACCCTTCCCTGCCCATCGATCAGTTGAAGCAAGGCCTGATCACGCCATTTCAGCGGCTCAAGCATCTGGCGGTCAATGCCAGAATCATTATCGACACAGGCGCTGAAGACCTGGAAAACCGGGATGAGCTGATTGAAACCCTGGGCGATTTTTTAAAAAAAGAATTTCAGGTCGGCCACGTCACCAAGCCCGTCACCCCCAACCGGTCGGTGACGCAGAACCGGATCCGGCAGCAGGATATGGGCAATTCATGGCATCATTACCAGAATGACGGGCTTGTCATCGCCGGTCGCGTCCGCTCCGGGCAAAAAATACAGGCCAAAAAGCATTTGATCGTTCTTGGGGACTTAAACCCAGGCGCGGAGGCCATCGCCGGGGGAGACATCATTATCATGGGCAGTCTTCAGGGAAAGGCGTCCGCCGGTCAGCCGGACAATGAAGAAGCCATCATCGTGGCCCTGGAGTTTAAGCCGACCCAGATTCAAATAGGCGGATTTGTCGCAGGCGGCATGGCGGATTCGGCTAAAAACCGGCCGGAATTCGCGTATATCGAAAACAACGCCATTGTCGTGGATGATTATATCAAGGAAAATCCGTTCAGGCGTTTGGCTTGGCCGGAGGTCCGATAACCAGCAATTTTTAATTTTGGCGCGAGAGGTGTCCTGTGGACGGTAAAATTATTGTGGTAACATCAGGAAAAGGGGGCGTCGGCAAAACAACCATTACCGCCTCCATCGGTGCGGCGCTGGCCCTTCAGGGAAAGCGGGTCGCCGTTGTCGACATGGACATCGGCCTCAGAAACCTGGACGTGGTGATGGGACTTGAGAACCGTATTGTGTTCAATATCGTGGATATCATTCAGGGCCGCTGCAAAATCAAACAGGCCGCCATCAAAGACCGGCGCATCGACAATCTGTATCTGATTCCCGCCTCCCAGAGCGACGACAAGAACGCCATCAAGCCGGAAAACATGGTCTGGCTGTGTGGTAAGATGAGGAAAGAATTCGATATCACTCTTCTTGACTGCCCGGCTGGCATTGAACAGGGATTTCGAAATTCCATTGTCGCCGCTGACGAGGCCGTGGTTGTCTGTACGCCGGAAGTTTCCGCCGTCAGGGATGCGGACCGGATCATCGGGCTCCTCTATGCCCAGTCCATTACCCCCAAGCTGGTTGTCAACCGGATTGTGCCCAAAATGGTGGAAAACGGGGATATGCTGAGCCATGAGGATGTGGTGGAAGTGCTTTCGGTGGATTTGCTCGGGTTGATCGAAATGGACGAATATGTCGTCGTGTCCACCAATACCGGAACTCCCCTGGTTTTGCAGGAAGAATCCAAAGCCGGAAAGGCCCTCAGGCGGATCGCCCTACGCCTGGACGGCCACCCGGACCTTCCCATCGAAAACCCTATGATTCAGAAAACTTTCTGGAAAAAACTCAGCTCGAAATTCAGCCGCAAAAACTAAGGATATCCCATGAGCCTCAATTCTCTGTTAAAAAAAATAATGGGTAAACCGGCCAGCAAGGATGTCGCCAAAAACCGGCTGAAATTCGCGCTGCTGACGGATAAACTGGATGTGAAAAAAGAGACGCTGAAAGATCTGCAAAAAGATCTCATTGAGATCATTTCACGATACTTTGAAATTGACAAGGACTCGATTTCCATTGATATCCAGCGCTCGGAAGAATGCTCGGCGCTTGTTTTCAGTTCACCGATCATCTCGGCCAATCATAATCGGGGCGTTCCGGCGGCAAAAATCATGCCGGTTCATAAATCGCCGGCGAATTCGGTTTGAATATAGCCATAAAGATGCTCGCCCAAAGAAAGCCCCTGATCAATAAATTGCGGCCCGTAAACCCGGCCCGTGGGCGTACGGAATGTCGCCTTGATTTTTTCCAGAAACAATATGCCGGAAGGGTATATTTCCATGAATCTGCGGATGGGGATATCGGCATAGGAAACCATGGCCCATACCGTATGGGTAAAATTTTCAATTCCCCACCGGAACTTGTCCGCGTCATAGAGACAATCGGACAGAAGCGCTCCCGCCGGGGTTCTGCCTGGCTTTGTCCGCCCAAACGCCTCATGGTTTTCGATGGCCAGGCAAATGTCGGCGATGTCGTTTGGGGAAAACGCATACTGCCCCAGCAGTTTTTGCGCAAACACCGCTCCTTCCCTCGCATGATTTTTCTGCTTCCGCTGGATGTCGTGAAGAAGACCGGCGCATTGGGCCATACGCACCCGGTAATGCATCCTATCTTCGCTCGCGAGGGCGCCGCCGCCGCTTTTTAAGCGCCAGTCCTCAATCGCCGCCAGAGTTCCCGCATCCAGGGCCACCTTGACCGCATGATGAAGACCGTGCCCAAAATCATCCTCCATATGCCGGGCCACAAAATCCCGCAGATCGGCCACCACGCTATCCGTATCAAATATCCGGAGGGAAAACGCCACCTGTTCCGGATAATCCTGATAAAATGCCGCCAACGGGTACCGCAAGGCGAGCAATCGGGCATGGCTCCGTATTTTTTCGTAAATGGGATTCATAGACTTTTCTCCGGGGGGGGGAATGCGCCGCCCCCTGCCCGTACTCCTATCATGCCTCGGGGATCATTTTCATAAACAATCCGGCAGCGTTCAACCCGCATATTTTTTCCCGGTCCTCAACCGAAACGCCGGCAAATGCCATCTCCCGAAAATACCGGGCAGGTGAAAGCAATGGATAATCGGTCCCCAGGAGTATTTTTTCCGCCCCTGCAAGAAGCCCGATGGCCGCCGGATAAATCTCCGGTGAATATAAAAACGGGGAGGCCGCGGTATCAAAATAAATATTTTTAAGCACTTCCTTCACTTCTTTTTTAAGCAGCGTATAGAAAAAAATCCCGCCCCCCCAATGGGCCAGAATGATCTTATTTTCCGGAAACGCTTTCGCCAGCGCATAAATCTGGGCCAGGGTATTGGGCGTCTTTCCAGGATACGCATGGCCCACAGGTTCATTGGTGTGGATCATGACAGGCACACCTTTATCCCGGCAAATCGCCATGATGGGAGCGAGCCGCATAAGTGCGTCCGGCTCAATGCCGGACTGATAAAATGCCAGTTCCCCGACGCCGGAGAGGCCTGCATCCAGACATCGCTCAACCTCGAAAACAGCGCCGCTGCCGTAAATATCCAGGCAGCAAAGACCGATAAGCCGGTCCGGGTACTTTTGTGTCGAGCGAATCACATAGTCATTATTTTTTTTAAAGAATTCGGGGTTTTTCCATGGGAAGCCGAAGGTTACGGACCGGTCCACCCCATGTTCATCCATACTATCAACCAGCAGATCCGCGCCGATCAGCCGCGATTTTGGCGGCTCATAGAGCAGCCGGAAGGCGTCTTCTCCTTCAAAATAGTCTTGCCGATGGAGGCAGACATCATCCGGAAATATGTGCGTATGGGCGTCAATCATTATTATTCTCCTTTAACGGCAGGCATGAAAACAGCTCGCACGAATTGGCATTGAGCGGTTTTATCTTGACTGGCTGCGTGATTCTATCTTAATCTACCGCAGTATCTCCATATTTTTAATAAACACTATTATCCTGCGTCTTGCAATTTAAAAACAACCCTCAGCAAGGATTTGACGAATGGGCATGGGAACGTTATTTACGCATTTCGAAGAGCCGGGTAAAATCAACACTCAACAGACACTGGAATTTGCGCTTGATCGCGCCAAAGAGCTGGGGATCAGTGAAGTGGTGGTGGCTTCAACAACCGGCGCAACCGCCTATAAAGCCATGGAGATATTCAAAGGATTTAAGCTCACAGCGGTTACCTACCACTGCGGATTTAAGGAGCCGTTTCAAAACACCATGAAAGAAGACGTCCGCAAAGACCTCGAAGCCGAAGGGGTGCGGGTCGTTCAGGCCACCCATGCGCTTTCCGGCGTGGAACGGGCCATCTCCAAAAAATTCACCGGCAGCTATCCGGTCCTGCTCATCGCCGAAACCTTGAGGCTCTTCGGCCAGGGCACCAAGGTCGCTGTTGAAATCGCCATCATGGCCGCCGACGCCGGGACGCTTTCCGGCAACGACATCATCAGCATCGGCGGCACGGCCGGAGGAGCAGACTCAGCCTTGGTCGTCACCCCGGCCCACCAGTCCAATTTCTTTGACCTGCGCATCAAGGAAATCATCTGCAAACCGCGAACATTTTAAACAAACCGGTGCACCCGCCGGCCACAAGGCGGCCCTGCTCGCCCAAAAGTATATCCGCCGCCAGATTCCATTCCCTCCACCACGGCGGGCGCCGCCCTGTATGAAAACCTTCGCCATACGCCGGATTTTCACGCCTGGAGCTGTTGTTAATTCAAGGACAGACGCCCATGCTTAAAAAACTGCGCTCCTTTCCGTTTCTCATCACCCTGATCATTATCGGCGCCGCCACGGTTGCCGTAACCTCCCGGACCGGCGTGCCGTTTCTGGATATCATTGAGCTGAAAACCATTGATTTGCGCTTTAAATTCAGGGGCGAAAAACCGCCCGGCGGCGCTATCGCCATTGCCGTGGTGGATGAAAAAAGCCTGAAACAGGAGGGCAAATGGATATGGCCAAGACAAAAAATCGCGGATCTTATCACCAAACTCTCCGACGCCGGGGCACGGGTCATTGCATTTGATATTGTCTTCAGCGAAGCCGACAACAAGGGCGTGGGCGTATTGCACGATGTCCGGCGGGAACTGCAATATCTGGACATCGACAATCCTGATTTGAATCTTTATTTGAATGAACTGACACAGCTTGCGGACAATGACCGGCTGCTGGCTGACGCCATCAAAAAATCCAAAGCCAAAGTGGTGCTGGGCGATTTTTTCCATATTAAGCCCGAGGAAGCCGCGCACATGGATGAAAACGCCATTACCGCCCAATTGCCCTATATGGCCGCCGCCACTTACCAAAGCGTTCAGTATGTCTCGGAAAAAGCCTTTTTAAATGCCCCTTTCCTGGAAGTGGCCGCTCCGGAATCCAATATCCCTATCATTGCCGAAGCCACCCCGTACAGCGGGTATTTCAACATGATGTCGGATAAGGACGGCGTGATCCGATGGGTTCCAGGCATCTTCAAATTCCGGGACAATCTCTACGCCCACATGTCCATCAAGGCTCTCTCCGCCTATACTGACAGCCCTCTGAACGTTTTTGTGGGGGAATATGGCGTTGAAGGAATTCAAATCGGCGATCTGCTGGTTCCCACCGATGAAGTGGGCCGGATTATGGTGAATTACCGGGGAACCGCCAAAACATTTCCCCACCTGTCCGCGACGGATATTCTGCACGGCAGGGTGGCAAAGGATCGCATCAAAGACAAGCTGGTGCTGGTGGGTGTGACCGCCATCGGCGTCTATGATTTGCGGGTCACGCCGTTTGACACGGATTTTCCGGGAGTTGAAATTAACGCCAATCTCATGGACAGCATTCTGTCGCAGGATTTTCTCTATCAGCCGGCGATGGTGAAAGTATATGACATCCTGGCCATCGTGATTCTCGGCGCGCTCCTGGGATTCACGCTCCCAAGGGTCAACGTGATTCTGGGGCTTATCGCGGCGTTAAGCCTGGTGGCCGGTTATATTCTTTTTTGCCTGTATCTGTTCGCCGGGCATGGAGTGGTCATCAATGCCATCTATCCGCTGATCACGATTCTGCTGATTTACACCGCCATCACCGCCTACCGGTATTTTGTGGAGGAACGGCAGAAACGCTTCATCAAAAATGCGTTTTCCACCTATCTGGCCCCAGCTGTGGTCAACCAGCTCATTGCCTCTCCGGAAAAACTGGTTCTGGGCGGCGAGGAACGGCAGATCACGGCATTTTTTTCAGATATTGCGGGGTTTACGACCATTTCCGAAAAGCTCTCCCCCCATGAACTGGTGGTTCTGCTCAATGAATTTTTGACTGAAATGTCTGATATTATTATGAAACACAACGGGATGGTGGACAAATACGAAGGAGACGCCATTATCGCCATGTTCGGCGCGCCCAACGCCCTGCCCAATCATGCGGAGGCCGCCTGTCTAGCAAGCATCGAGATGCAGGAGCAGCTTGCAGTCCTGCGGAAAAAATGGCGACGGGAGAAAGATCTCACCATCCGGATGCGGATCGGGCTGTGCAGCGGGCCGGCGGTCGTGGGCAATATGGGCTCCAAAAACCGCATGGATTACACCATGATGGGGGATACCGTGAACACGGCGGCCCGGCTGGAAGGCGTCAACAAAGTCTACGGCACCTATGCCATGGCGGGCGAAACCACCTTTGACGCCGCCAAAACCTCGGTGGTGGCTCGGGAGCTCGACGCCATTACGGTGGTGGGCAAAAAAATCCCGGTGAAAATATATGAGCTGGTGGGCTACCCGGGCCAGGT
>DAIEHU010000057.1 GCA_027353395.1 Desulfobacteraceae bacterium | reverse complement strand
TGCGATTCCGGCCAAAATTGCCGGGGTTCGCCATGTCGCCATGGTCACGCCGCCCACCAGGCAGGGAACGGTAAATCCCCATTTGCTGGTGGCGGCCCGCAAGGTAGGGGTGGATGTGATTTACAAGGTCGGCAGCGCCTGGGCCATTGCCGCGCTGGCATACGGCACCCCAACCGTCAAAAAGGTGGATGTGATTGTGGGGCCGGGCAATATTTATGTCACTTTGGCCAAAAAAATGGTCGCAGGCGTCGTGGGCATTGATATGATCGCCGGCCCCAGCGAGATCCTGGTGATCGCGGATGATTCGGCCAATGCCCGGTATATCGCCGCAGACCTGCTGTCCCAGGCGGAACACGACCGGCTGGCGTCCTCTATCCTGATTACCACTTCGGCAAAAACGGCCGAAACCGTATTCAATGCGGTCATGGATCAATTGGGCCGGCTGGACCGCAAGGACATCGCCGAACACTCCCTGCGCGATTTTGGCGCGATACTGATTGTGCCCGATATTGAGACGGCCATCGTCCTTTCCAACCGGATCGCGCCGGAGCATCTGGAACTTCAGGTGAGGGAACCCTTTGAATATCTGGGGCTTATCCGGAACGCCGGGGCGCTTTTCATCGGTGAGTGCACGCCGGAGCCGGTGGGAGATTATGTGGCGGGGCCCAATCATATTTTGCCCACCGGCGGAACCGCCCGGTTTTCATCGGCGCTGTCTGTTGACGTGTTTGTGAAACAGACCAGTCTGCTTCATTATTCCCGCCAGGCATTCCATCGCGAGGCGGCGGATATCATGTGCCTGGCCAACGTGGAAGGACTTGGGGCCCATGCAGGTTCCGTGAACGTGAGGCGGACGCCGGATTGATGGATTTACGGAAATAGTTGGGATTGTACTTGACAGGGGATATGGCAGGCATTAATCTTTATCAAATTGAGAATATGCTCAAAATAAGGTAAATTATGGGTAGACCACATAAAAAACGGTTTGTCGCGTTTAATCCGGGAGTCTGCTATTTCAAACCTAGAGGGATCCCAATGATGGAGCTCGAAGAAATCCGGTTGACCATTGATGAACGCGAAGCATTGCGGCTTGCGGATCTGGAAGGGCTGTCCCATGAAGATGGCGGCCGGATGATGGGTGTATCTCGGGCGACTTTCGGGAGAATTATTGAACAGGCCCGGAAAACGGTTACCGATGCATTGATCAACGGAAAAGCCATCAGCATTGAAGGCGGCAATTACGAGATTAATTGCACGGATCGCCTGTTCGTATGTGAAAAATGTGATTATGAATGGCATGAGGATTGCGGCACAGGGCGGCCGAAGGCGTGTCCTTCCTGCCGGTATACGGGGCTGCACCGGGTTTCCGCTAAATAAACAGATAAATATCCGCTCGCGGATGAAGCGGTTACAGCCGATTCCGTGCGGGAAAAGTCATTAATATTTTGAACCAGGCAGGCCTGGTTGTAAAAGGAGAAAGAGTTATGGGAAATTGTCAAAGCGGTTCCTGCGGCGATCCGGGTCAGGCGAAACAGCAGCAGGAACAGGAAGTTACAAACGCATTAGCGAAAATAAAACATAAATTAATCGTGATGAGCGGTAAGGGCGGCGTGGGTAAAACCAGCGTGTCGGTGAACCTTGCTATCGCCTTGGGCGCACGGGGTTTTAAGGTCGGTATCATGGACGTGGATTTGCACGGTCCGGATGTGCCCCGCATGTTGGGGATTCAGGGCATGGCCTCGGCCAGCGATAACCAGAAAATTGCGCCCATGCCCTATTCGGAGAATATCAGCGCCATTTCCATGGAATACTTCATGCCCAATAAGGACGACGCGGTCATCTGGCGCGGGCCTTTGAAACATTCCGCCATCAACCAGTTTATAACGGATATCGACTGGGGTGACTTGGATTTCCTCATTGTGGATTCCCCTCCTGGAACCGGCGATGAACCGTTAAGCGTGGCCCAGACCATTCCGGACGCCAAGGCGATTATTGTCACCACCCCCCAGGAGGTGGCGCTCTCCGATGTCCGCAAATCCATCAATTTTTGCAAAAAAATCAACAAGCCGATTCTGGGCATGGTGGAAAACATGAGCGGGTATGTGTGCCCGCATTGCGGCAAAACCGCTGAACTGTTTGGCTCCGGGGGAGGAGAAGCCACCGCGGCCAAATTCGGAGTGGCGTTTCTGGGAAGAGTGCCTTTTGATCCCAATATCGTCCATGCCGGTGATTCCGGGGTATCTTATCAGGAGACGCACAAGGATGCTCCAGGCGCGGTGGCCCTGGGGGAAATCGCAGACAAAGTGGTGTCGCTGCTGAATTCATAAACAAGAGGGTGTTGTCCAAATAAAAACCGCCGGTGACCAGGCTTTGCCCCGTCACCGGCGGTTTGCTTTTTTGAAAGCCCGGATTATTTTTTCGACATCCCCAGGTTGTTTAAAGTCAGAATCAGCGGCTTGCTTTCGATGCTGGCGCCGGCGAATCGAATGGGGCCTGGCCGGCGGTAGTCGTCCGGGCCTGGAGTCGCCGCGAGCCACTTTTCACGCAAGGCCTTGACGGCCCTGAAGGCCGAGGATTCGGTGTCAACCACCGTCCGCTCAAGCACCAGGGCCAGTTTGCCTTTTCTTTCCTCAAGGTGCATGAGCGGCCCGATGGGAATGCCGATGGGTTCCCACTCTGAAAAATCTTTTTCAAGATGCTTAATGGCCGCCATCTGACCGGTAACATGGCTGGCGATCAGTGAAAACACGGTCTGCCCAAGGTTATAGGTATAGGTACAGTCAAACCAGGATGGATCATTACCCCGCCCGTCATATCCGTAAAAATGAACCTGGGTTTTAAATTTAGGCACGGTCTCAAGAAATACTTTTTGAATCGCCGGTGGAATATCGTCATTTTTCCCGATGATTTTTCCCCGCACGAGTTCCATGTTCAGGGTCTTGAGGGACGTCAGGGAATCTTTGGCCAGCAGAAAATGCTCATGGGCATTATAATTTTTAAACAGGACCGGGCCTAACATGTCGGGATCAAAACCGCCCTTCCGGATGGTTTTTGCGTACCATTCCGGTTTGATGCCCACTTTGTAGCGTCCCTGTTCCTGGCGGATTTTCAGATAGTCCTTGACCAGTTCCAGCACCACTTTTTCCGTTTCCACCAGGGAGAACTGGAAATTGCCGTGACTGTCGCGTTCCGTCAGCAGACCTTCCTGGAAAAACGCCGGAATATCGTTGAACAGATCGTCATCCCGGGTATTCCATACAAAAAATCCCTGGCCTTCCCTGGAAAAACGCGCCAGACGTCTGAGATAGTCCAGTTTTTCCGTTAAGGTTACGAAATGGGTATGAAAGTCCGTATCATGGGTCTGATTGTATTCAGCGATAATGGTGTTCAGCTTAATGATAAACACCTGGATTTCATTAATAAATTCAAGTATCCCCTCAGGGATGACGATCACGCCGTAATTTTTGCCCACCTCGGCCCGCCGGACAATGGCGTTGCAGATGACACGGGACAGGTGCCGGAGGGTCATGCCATAGGCCGTATAGTCGCTAATCCCGGCTGCCTTGGCTTTTTCAATTCTTTCTGAATCGATATAGTCCGCCATTTCTTCGCCGATCATGCAGAGATTCGGATGCACCTGAAGCGCGACTTCCAGGGCCAGATGCGAGGCCACCCGGCCCATGACCTTGCATACGTGCCAGTATTTGACATCCGAGCTGCTGTCGGCGCAAAGGTTGCTGATATTCCTGGCGAACGCCCTGGCTGCGGTATGAAAGCCGAAAGACATGGCGCACAGGACATGTCCATGCGTGTCTTTCACCTGAATGTCGCCGTCAATGGTTTTGGGTACGCCGATGACCTGGACGCCGTCGTCATAGAATTCCTGGGCCAGAAACGCGGCATTGGTATTGGAATCATCCCCGCCCACAACCACCAGGGCATCAAGATTCAGCCGTTTGCAATTTTCCCTGGCGGCCGCGATTTTGCTTTTGGAATCGATTTTGGTGCGTCCGGTCTTGATCATGGAAAACCCGCCCAGATTCCGGTGGGCGTCGATGATTTCCTGGGTGAGTTCCACCACGTCAGATTCCAGAATCCCGTCCGGCCCCATGATAAAACCATGCAGGCGGCTGTCGGGATTGGCTTTTTTCATGGCGTCAAACAGACCGGCAATCACATTATGGCCGCCTGGGGCCGGCCCTCCGGAAAAAACGATCCCGATATTCCTGGGTTTTGTATAATCCGCCGCACGACGGGAATCCAAGCTGTCCACGCCGGTGATCTGCTGCACCTTGTTATCAATAATATGGGGCAATTGTTCCCGCGCTGCCGGATGAATGTGAAATTCATACCGGAAATCATCCGCAAGCAGCGTGAACGGACGATGAAAAACATTGCATACCGGTGGCCGAAATGTCAGCCGTTCCTGCAAATCAGCGGTATTGGATGTGGTAACAGCCTGTACTTCCGGATCTTGTAAAAAAGAATACAGATCCATATCAATGTTTTCCGGCATAGATTCCTCCGTTTATTTGTTCCAGTTTCATGGCTGATGCCGCCTCCCTTGTATATCAGGCATATACCTGCTGCTAACAGTTATAAAAATGGACATTCCCTGTCAAGCAAACAATGGAATGTTTTTCAGGAAGCGTTTCGTTCATTGGCAGTATTGTTTTTTGAATATAAATAGGTTATGAAATATTCAACCGTGGGATACTCTGCCAGGGGTTCCGCGGTTTTTTTATCAAAACGAGGGCGTTGAGCGCATTACAAAAGGGGAGAATTCATGTTGATCGTTATGAAAAAAGACGCGACACAACAGCAGATTGATGCGGTGGTGCAGGCGGTGGAATTCCGGGGCTGCAAGGCCCGGCCCATTCCAGGCGGGGAACGGATGTCCATTGCGGTGCTGTTCAATCAGGGGGCGTTAATTGAGGCCTGGTTTGAGGAATTGCCGGGGGTCAAGCAGACCATCAGTGTCACCCGGCCCTATAAACTGGTCAGCCGGGAAACAAAACCCCAGGACACGGTGATTCAGGTAGGGCAAGTGATAGTTGGCGGCGGCCGCCTTGTGATAATAGGCGGTCCCTGCGCCATTGAGAGCGAAGCCCAGGCTATGACCATTGCCGAATGCGTGAAACGAGCCGGCGGTGATATGTTCCGAGGGGGCGCTTTCAAACCCCGGACATCCCCATATTCTTTTCAAGGACTGGGGGAAGCGGGGCTTAAAATTCTGGCGAAAGTCCGGGAAACCTATGATTTGCCCATCGTGACCGAGGTGATGGACTTGGCCTGTTTTGATATGGTGGAGGATTATGCGGATGTGGTGCAGATCGGCACCCGGAATATGCAGAATTTCAGTCTGCTACGCCGGGCCGGGGAATCCCGCAAACCGGTGTTTCTGAAACGCGGCATGTCGGCCACGGTGGAGGAATGGCTGATGGCGGCTGAGTATATCCTGTCCGAAGGCAATCCCAACGTGATACTGTGCGAACGGGGGGTCCGGACGTTTGTCCGGCACAGCCGCAATACCCTGGATTTGTCCGCCGTTCCTGTGGTGCAGCGGGAAAGCCATTTGCCAGTTTTGGTGGACCCGAGCCATGCGGCTGGGTATCGTGATCAGGTGATTCCCCTAGCCCGCGCGGCCGCGGCCGTTGGCGCTCATGGCCTCATGATCGAAGTGCACAATGAACCAGATAAAGCCACCAGCGACGGGGCGCAGTCCCTGTATCCAAAACAATTTGAAGATTTGTGCCGCCAGATTCGGGCCATTGAGGGAATTTTACAGGAGTAGGCTGGACATATTATGAAACAATTTGAAATTCATGGGATTACCGGAAAATCCCATATCATGGTGGGCGAACATCTGAAAAATTTGCGCGCCTATTTGCCGGATACCCCTGTGGTGATTATTACCGATGAAATTGTGGCGGGCCTTTATGAAAAGGATTTCCCCGAGGCTCCAGTGATCCGGATAGGCATCGGCGAAACCATCAAAACCCTCGACACGTTGGGCCGCATTTACCGGGAACTGATCCGGCTCGCTGCGGACCGGTCCGTTTTTGTCTTGGGCATCGGCGGCGGCATTGTGTGCGATGTCACGGGATTTGCGGCATCCACATACCTTCGGGGCGTACGGTTCGGGTATGTTCCCACCACCCTGCTGGCCCAGGTGGACGCCAGTGTGGGCGGCAAAACCGGGGTGAATGTGGACGGGTATAAAAACATGGCGGGCGTTTTCAGCCAGCCGGAATTTGTGATCTGCGACCCAATGGTGTTGAAGACCCTGCCTCAGCGCGAATTGTGTTCCGGGTTCGCAGAAATCGTCAAACATGCGGCCATTAGTGATGCCGCTTATTTCAAATATCTGGAAAAAAACGTCGCAAACGCCCTGGCTCTGGATATGGAAGTCATGGAGCGGATTATTTATGATTCCGTTGCCATCAAAGCCGGGGTGGTCAACCGGGATGAGACTGAAAAAGGGGAGCGCCGGAAACTCAATTTCGGCCATACGTTCGGCCATGCGGTGGAAAAAACCACCGGACTGCCCCACGGCGAAGCGGTCAGCATCGGCATGGTGGTGGCCGCGAAATTATCCGCAGCCAAAGGCATGTTGGGGCGGGATGATTTGGACCGGGTGATGGATCTCCTTTCACGTTTTCATCTGCCCGCCCGGATTCCGGTGGAACAAGGGATGGACAGGGAAAAAATTCTGGACGCCCTGACAAGGGATAAAAAACGTGAGGGCGGCGGCATCCATTTTGTGTTGTTGCCGGCCATCGGTCAATCGGTGGTGGAAAAAATAACGCTGGCGGAATTGGCGGCGGTTTTAAGAGAGAGCCCGGAAGAATGAATCCCTCCGCGTTTCAGCAACTCCGTGGGAGACAACAATTGGAAAACCCCAACCCGGCCGGTTCATATAGAATTTTTATCCGCGGCTGGGAGCAGTCATAAAAATTATCCCGCACAGAGAATGGCTGAAGACAACCTTCCAAAATCCCTGACGATCAAGCCAGGGGTGTCCGGAACCTGGAATTAACCCAGGATCGTAAATCGCGGGGCCGTAATTCGCTCGGCACGGCATTTCGGGCACCGGCCGGGTCTTCCTATTTTTTCCCGGTCCTTTTTCCGGCCTTCAAACCTAAATCCGCAGCTCATACATTCCGGTCCGAGAACGATCAGTTTTTTCCCGGCAGCCTCGGCAGACTTCAAAACATGGGGAATATGAGCGTAAACTTCCTTTTCCCGGACGCCCAGCCGCTGGGAAAGCGCCCGGGCGTCCCAGTCCTTCTGTTCCAGAAGCGCCATGATTTGTTCCCGGATGGTGTTCATGTCAACCTTCCTTTCATCCGTCATCTTCTACCTTGTCATCCCCAGTTTATTCATGCGATTATAGAGACTTGTCCGCTTCATTCCCAGAATGTCCGTGGCCCCGCCGGGTCCGCTGAGTTTTCCTTCGGTTTTGTCCAGCACATACGCGATATAGCGCCGCTGAAGATCATCCAGGGTGGGCAGATCGTCAAACGGATGGCCTTCGGTTTTCCGGGTTTGGTCCGGCAGGTCCAGATGCAGACCTCCGCCCGCTGACATCAACGTCGCGCGCTCCATGACATTTTGCAGTTCCCGTATATTCCCCGGCCAGCCGTAAGCAATTAGCATGGCTTCCTGCTCGCGCGTCATTTCAAGCCCTGGGTGATGGTATCTGGCGGCAAACCGCGCCAGAAAGTGCCGGGCCAGGGACGGAATATCCTCCTGGCGGTCCCGGAGCGGCGGGAGCTTGATGGGAATTACGTTCAGGCGGTAGTAAAGGTCTTCCCGGAACCGGCCGGCGGCGACTTCCTCCGCCAGATTCCGGTTGGTGGCGGCAATTAGCCGGAAATCGGAATAAATGGTCCGGACGCCGCCGATGCGGGTCATGGTTTTCTCCTGAATGGCACGGAGCAGCTTCACCTGGACGGATTTGGGAATTTCGCCCGCTTCATCAATAAACAGGGTGCCTTTATGGGCCAGTTCCATGCGGCCTCTTTTCTGGCTTTCGGCCCCGGTGAACGCGCCTTTTTCATGCCCGAACAGTTCGCTTTCCACCAGGTTTTCCGGAATCACCGTGGGATCAATAATGATTAGCGGCTGGTCTTTGCGAAGGCTCATCTGGTGAATCCTCCGGGCGAGAAGCTCCTTTCCAGTGCCGGTTTCGCCAAGGATCAGCACCGTGCTGCCGGATGCCGCAATCCGGTCTGCCTGGGCCAGGATATTGATCATGGCCGGACTTTGCGTGACTATCGACAAATGGCCCATCGGGTCTTCCGTCATGCATTCATCAGCGGCTTTTTGTTCGACTTGTTTTGAAAATTCAAATAGATGATCAATATACCGGGTCAGCCACCGGGCCATCTGGAGAAGCTGGGATGCGGCAAATCTGTCAAAGCAGTCCTGCACATAAGAGTTGTCGTGATACAGAACCCCCCGGACCTGGCCTCCCACTTCAAATGGCACTCCGATCATGGCTTTGACGCGGCTGGGGTTCAATCCGGGGGTTTCGCGCCGGAGCACTTGCGGAAGGTTGGTATGGAATGCTTTAAACACCAGGGCCAGATTGTCCTTAAAATCATCCGATGCAATGTCCGTATGGAACAGATTGTGAGGCCCTCTCAGAATCGGGCTTTTTTTGGGCCCGGATTGCCGGAACCAGAAGATGCCGCCGCGTTCGGCGCCGAAATAGCGGTTGGTGGATTTCACGGTCCGGGACAACAGGCGGTCAAAATCCGCGCTGGGGGACAGCTCCTGGATGACATCCGCAACTAGTCCAATTAATTGACTTTCCGGGCCTGGATCGGCATTGAGATCGTCTTTAACCGTCAGCAGGGGCCGCAGATCGTCCGGGAAAAACACATCCATATAGCTTGCGAAATCCCCCCTCGCGATTTCCGATAGTTTTCGTGCGCGCTCCGTGTCTCTCCGCCGCAATTGAAGTCTTGCCATCTCAATACGTGTTTTTCCCTTTTGAATCGGATCACCGGAAAGAAGCAGGTACGCTTCGCTCTCATGAAGGCTGGATTCCGCCCCGGCAAGATCTCCTTTTTCCATGAGGGATACAGCGTTTAACCGGCAGACAACCCCCCGGAGATGGACGTTGGGCTCGTTCATGATTCGCTTGCACTCGTCATCATAATTAATCTGGTTGATGGTTGACATGCCGTTCCGGTGCAGTTCAAAGAGCGTTTCCAGAACAATGGGGGAGGCGTACTGATGGACCAGGCCCGCGGCTGCGGCTTCGGCGGCGGTCTGCTGAATCAGATCCCGCGCATCCGAAAGGCGGCCTTCGGTGTAATGATGAAACGCCAGCCCGCCGCTGGCGAAATAGCCCGCCAGTATGTTCTG
This sequence comes from Desulfobacteraceae bacterium, assembly GCA_027353395.1. Lineage (GTDB taxonomy): Bacteria > Desulfobacterota > Desulfobacteria > Desulfobacterales > Desulfosalsimonadaceae > SURF-3. Next base: position 1,789 of record DAIEHU010000057.1, on the reverse strand, counting down.
TGTTTTGCGGGCTTCCTGAAACGCGCCTGAAAGATGGAAATGGGCTTCCTTGTTTTTTTTTAATATCAGAAGGATTATTCCCAGCACCGCGCGGAGTGTTGTTGAAAGCTGCCGGTCCCCGCCTTCCATGGCCACCCGCCGGTAATAGTCCAGCGTGCCGATGGCCCGATGAAATTGCCCCAGAAAAGCGGCGCAGTAACTCAGCCATAGAGGGCCGGAAGGATTGGTCACGCGGCCATGATTGCCGGATTCAAAGCTGACGGCCGCGTTTTCAAAGTAACCGATGGCTTCCTGGAAGCGGCCCTGGATGAAATAATACAGGCCGATGAATTCCGCAGCCTGGGTCAGAATATCCTCATCGCCCAGGTCTTCAGCCGCAAATTTTCCTACCTCAAATACCGATATGGCAGTATCCCGCTGTTCCGCAAAATAGAAAAGCCGGCCCAGGTGAAGATTGATCATGGCGAAGGACCGGCGGTCCCCGATTCTTTCGGCGGCAGGGAGAGCCTGTTGCAGAATTCCGGTCAAGGCGCTGAATCCTTTGCCGATCACAAAGCTGACATTGGCCAGGTCGAGGCTGGTGGAAATGAACAAGGCGTCTCTTTCGGGATTGGCGGGTAAAGGAAGAAGCCGGTCGGCGATATGGCAAAGATGCCGCCAGGCGGCCATCCGGTCGCCGGAGTAAAGGGCTTCCTGGGCCATATTTTTTTCAATGCGCAGGGCTTCTTCACCGATGCGCTTGTTGGATTGGGCTTTACGTGCGGGCATGGGGTCTCCTGAAAATAGGCTGCTGTATCTGGGTGACCGGCGACGGGTATTCAATGGCTGTGGCGCATTTCTATCCGTGGAGGATCGCCGCCATCGTAACTGTAATTATAAAAAAAGCCAGGCAATGTCAATTTGAATGTCCGTATACGGACACATAAATGTCCGTATACGGACGCGAAGCTGGCGTACTAAATAAATAACATATAAATATCATGGTATTAACATAAAATAAAGTTTGGCATGTCAATTGCAAACATTGTTTTCATCATCAATCGATGTTTTTGGCCGAGATTCATCAACCAACCATGAAGGAGGAAATGATGGGCGTATTTAAAGACACGAACCACATGTATGAATTTCTGGAAGACCTGTGGAAACACATTGTTTTTGAGGCGGGTCTCGGGGAGAAAATGCGGGAATTCGGGGTATCCTACAAGTATGTGATCACCGATCCGGACGGATATCTGTTTGTCGATGCGGACAATGTGATCACGGGCAAGGAGGCCAACCGGGATGCGGTCATCACCATGGAGCTGTCCGGTGACACCATTCATCAGTTCTGGCTGAAGAAGCTGTCCCTGCCGGTGGCGCTCGCCACCCGCAAGATCAAATCCAGGGGTCCCATTCCCAAGGTATTGAAAATGCTGCCCGCCTTAAAACCCATTCATGACATTTTTCCGGAATATTGCAAAAAACATGGTCTGCCGGTGGAGTGAATTTTGGACTTTTGAATTTGGAATTTGGGGTAAGGAGGAAATACAATGGCCCAACCAAAAGTTACCGGCCACATTGCCTACGAACTGGATGCGCGTGCTGAAAACAATCCGGATTTTGCGGCGGTGACCTTTGAAAACGGGGACTACCCAGCAGAGGTGGTGACCTATGCGGATATTGTCATTCAGGGGCGAAAAATAGCGGATCGCGGGATAGTGCCCCGCCGGCACTTTCGGCGGGTTCGGTTCGATTGTGACCAGCTGCAGGCCGCTGATCGTATCGTCCGTCAGCGTCCCCCTGGTGACGT
>DAIEHU010000056.1 GCA_027353395.1 Desulfobacteraceae bacterium | reverse complement strand
GGCGGAGCGCTCCCTCTTTCTCGGCGACGATGCCCAGGCCAACCTCCGCCTGGCTGCGCACCGCGACATCGGCCAGGGGCGATTGCAGGGCTTTGGTGTAAGCGTCGGCGGCCAGCTCGTACCGTTTGGCGGCCTGGGCCGGGTCCTGGGCCTGGCCGGTCTGTCCCGGAGGTGAGGCCTTGGCCTCCTTGCCCTGCCCGCTTAGTTTTTCGGCGGTTTTCTGTGTTTGTTCCCGCAACTGCGCCTGTTCCTGGGCCATGTCGTTTAAAACGCTTTTCCCCTGTTTACCGGCGTCCTGCGGTTTTGATGCCTTTGACGATTCCTGGGCCCGGGCGTTCAAATCCTGCTGTTTCCGGATCAGATTTTTCAGGTCTTCCGCAGCCTGTTTCTGTTCCTGGGCCGCCTTTTTTTGCCGGTCCATTTCCTCCTGGATGGCTTTCATGGTCCGGCGGACCAGTTCAATATTTTCGGAAGCATCCGTAACCAGGGGATTGCTCCGGTCTTTGGACGATTTGTTTAACAAATCCGTTACTTCATGATAATACCGGATGCTCCGGTCAGCGGCTTCAAGGGCGGATTTCGGGTCTTTGGCCTGGGCCTGCGTGACCTTTGAAAATTCAAGCGTGCCGAGATTATACAGCGATTTTGCTTCCAGCGGCGTCTCCGTTGCGCCCAGAGACGCCTTTTCCCAGGCGTCCTTGGCCTTATCCATCTCTCCTTTCCGGAAAAATGCCGCCCCTTTGTTAAAATCAATCCATGCATCCGAAGGTTTTTTCCCCGCAGCCCGATCATAGGCGGACAGGGCGTCATCATATTTTCCAGCCTTGTATGCGGCGTTCCCCTGTTCCACCAGGGTCTGCGGAGAGTCGGCAAAAGCGGTCTTCGTCATGGTTGTGGAGATGAGTAAAATAATCAATAAATATTTTATGTTATAGTGTTTCATGAGCGGATTTCTCTTTTTTTCGGTCCCCTGCCGCCATTTCCGCCATCAGGAGCAATAGCGCAAGCGCCAGGAAAATCTGAAATTTTTCGTCATACCGGCGGATGATTTCCGATTTCAGGTCTTTCCGGTCAGCGGAAAGGATCAGTGACTGATAGACCTTTCCCAGATCAATGGCGCCGGTGGCCACGTTCAGGTATTTGCCGCCCGGCGTGGCGAGCGCCATTTTTCTTAAGGTGTCGGCATCCAGACGGCTCCAGACTTCCTGTCCATTGTGTTTTAAAAATGTTGTTTCGCCTTTCTCGTTTACAATGGGAATCCGCTGACCCTCTTTTTCATCACCGATACCCACAATAATGAGGCGGATACCCTTTTCCCCGGCAAGCTTCGCCGCTTCCACCGGAAAGCTGTCATGATCCTCGCCGTCGGTAATCAGGACGATATCCCGGTTTGCGCCGGCGGAATCGTCAAACACTTCTTTCATCGTCACGCGGAGGGCCTCCCCGATGAGGGTGCCGCCTCTGGTGACGCTGTCCGTGGAGATGTCCTCCAGCATCATCCGGAAAAATCCGTAATCCAACGTGAGCGGGCATTTGACCACCGCTGTTCCGGCAAATGCCACCAGTGCCACCCGGTCCCCCTGGAGTACGTCAATGCAGTCGGAAATGGCCAGCTTGGCGCGTTCCAGACGGTCGGGACGCAAATCCTGGGCCAGCATACTTTTGGAAACATCCAGCAGAAACACCACATCCCGGCCCCGGCGTTCAATGGTTTCCGGTTTCAGGTTCCAGGCGGGCCGGGCCGCGGCGATGATGATCAGGGCCATGGCCGCAACAACGCCAGCCGCCTTCCACCGCCGCTTGGCGGGGCTTGCGGATAAATGGAGCTTATCCGCCATGTTTGATTCGACAAATTTTTTGAGCAGCCGCCGGCGGCTTCCGGCGGCATGGATATACAGGCCGATCACAAGGGGAATGGCCCACAGCAGAAAGAGCATATGAATGGATAACAGCTTCATTCCCATTACGGCAGCCTCCTGAACAGGGTGCAGGACAGAAAAACTTCCGCCCCGATCAGGGCCAGGGCCAGCAGGGCGAACGGCAGAAACCCTTCCTTGTAATCCACATAACGGACCGAGTGAATCTCGCTTTTTTCAAGCCGGTCAATTTCTTTATAGACCGCTGACAGGGAGCCGGCGTCTTCCGCCTCGCGGAACACGCCGCCGGTCTTTTCCGCAATGGCCTTTAAGACGGCGGTGTCCGCCTCGCCTCCGGACGGGACGGTAAATGCGCCCAGCGGCGTCTGGATGGTTGCGTTATCCCCGCCGCCGATGGCGATGGTATACACCCGGATGCCCCATTTGGCGGCCAGTTCAGCGGCTTCCAGAGGCGTGCGCTTGCCGGTGTTGTTCTGCCCGTCGGTGAGCAGAATGATAATTTTGCTTTTGATTTTATATGCCCCCGGAATCTCTTTTTGCTGTTTTTTGAGCGCCGCCTCAGCGGTCTGGAGCCGGGCCGCGGCCAGGGCCAGGGCGTCCCCGATGGCGGTGCCGTCTTCCGCTTTCTGGGAAACGAGTTTCGTATTGTCCACAAACATGGGCAGCGTTTCATGGGCCAGCGTCAGGGGGCATACCGTATCCGGATACCGGGCATAGGCGATCATGCCCACAAGATCATTGGGCCTGCCCGGCAGATCCGCGCCGTTGCCCATGACAAAATCCAGAAATACTTTTTTTACCACATCCAGCCGGGTCATTTGCATTCCCTGATACGTCATTCCGGCACCCATGCTGCCTGACCGGTCCACCACCATCTGAATGGCGATGCCCTCGTCAATATCCCGCACCTTTTCCATTCCGGTCTGAGGCCTTGCCAGAGCGATCACCAGGCAGACCAGAGCCGCGCTCCGCAGCACCAGAGGAATCTTCGAGAGGCGCTGGCGCGTGGAAACGCCGGACGCGCCAGCATGAATCACCTCGGAAAACCGGATAGTTCCAGTTTTATGGACCCGCTGCCGCAATAACAGCGCGGCGGCGATCACAATTAGAAGTAAAAACGCCCATGGCGAATGAAAATGCATCAAATTCAACCAATTATTTTGAGTTTTGTTTAAAGGGTGGATTGGGTTGCGCGAATTCACCCCTTGATAATTGTTTGTATGGAATACGGGAGTCAGGAGTCAGAGCAGGGGGGGGAGGGAGTAAAGAATACGGGGCCGATTCGGCTGCGATTCTTTTACTCTGACTCCTGACTTCCGTATTCTATGCATCCATTATATATCTGTCTCGTGTTTGCGGGTTTCCTGCACAAAGGTTCTGCAACTGTCGATGGTGTTCCGGATATCCTCCCCGCTGGGCAGGTGGGCCGCGAATTTCACCAGATCGCAGTGGGTGAGAAACTGTTTCAGCAAGCCCTGATACCGGATATCCAGAGCCGCGCCGGTTTTCAGCCCATCCAGAAATTCCTCGGTGGTCTGTTCGGGCGCCCGCAGCCCGAAACGGGCCTCAATATAGCGCCGGAGAATGCCGGATATTTCCTGATAAAAGACCTTGATCTCCCCTTTTTCAATCAGCTGGGCCGCCATCAACTGATCCAGGGCTGAAAATGCGGCTTCGTGGGGCGGAATCACCATTTCAGCATTGATAAGCCGGGCGTTTCGCCGCCTCCTGATTATCAGAAAGCCTCCCAGTCCAGCCAGTAAAAGTCCGGCCACACATACCGCCGTCCATATCCAGATGGCTATTGAAGGCGGCAAAGACACCGGCGGCCGGATATCATGTGGTCTTACTCCCGCGCCATCCGATTTATCGGGCAACACGGAGGTTACCGTGACCGGGATCGCGGGGGTGCTTATCGTCTGATTTGTTTTTTCCTGATCCCCTGCCTTCCAGAATCGCACCGGCATCGACGGGATAGTGTACGCTCCGGCCAGAAACGGCTCCAGGACGTAAGTCCGGCGGATGCGGACCTGACGGGCGCAGGTCTGGCTGTCTTCCGGCATTTCAACGGATGGCGCGCCAGCTTCCACCACGCTGAAAGCTGAAGTTTTATCTTTGGACTCCGGCAGCTTATCCGGAAGTTCCCCCTCGTAACCGGCGGGCGCAAGGAGCGTGATTTTCATCTCCAGCCGGTCGGCCACGGTGATGGCCGACCGGCTGGCATCCACGGCGACGCTTACCGGACCTTTTTCAACGGTTTTATGAATGCCCGCCGCTGCTTTGGTTTCCGGAACCTGCGATTTCCGGCAGGCGGTCAGCGGCAGCAAGCCCATTATACCCAGAACCAGCAATGCCGAAAGCAGCGCCGGCGCCAATCGCGTTTCGCGATTTATTAAAAGTGACTTTTTTGGGGGGTTCATGGCCAACATTTTATATCATCATTCCATCATCGCCGGTTATTGCCGAAGCCTTTGGCCCCGGATTTTAAAAAACCGCACCATATCCCCCACATAATCCCGGCCATTATCGATTTCCAGGTGATCGACGCCCATGGACCGGAAGAGCATCCGCAGGCGCTTCTGTCTGGCCAGGCCCATGGCCTCATACCGGTTCCGGATCTCCCGGCTGCCGGTATCCACAACCACCTGTTTCCCGGTTTCCGCGTCTTCCAGTTGGATCAGTCCTACATCCGGCATCCGCATTTCCCTGGGATCACTCACGGACACGGCGATCAGATCATGTCGTTTGCCCATGACCCCGAGGGGTTTTTCAAATCCCGCATCAAAAAAATCGGAAATCAGAAACACCACGCAGCGCTTGGTGGTGATCCGGCCCAGGTATTCAATGGCGCCCCGTATGTTGGTGCGCTTCTGTTTCGGAGAAAATGACAGCAGCTCCCGGATAATCCGCAGCACATGCGTCGCGCCCTTGGCTGGGGGGATGAATTTTTCCACATGATCGGTAAACAGGGCCAAGCCCACCTTGTCGTTGTTTTTAATGGCGGAAAAAGCCACCAGCGCGCAAATTTCGGCCGCCATCTCATTTTTTGTCCGCAGGATGCTGCCGAACGCGCCGGAGGCGGACATATCCACCAGAAACAGCACCGTGAGCTCCCGCTCCTCCACATACAGTTTCACATGCGGAGAGCCGGTCCGGGCCGTGACGTTCCAGTCGATGGTGCGGATATCGTCGCCCATCTGGTATTCCCGGACTTCGGAAAACGCCATGCCCCGGCCCTTGAAAATACTTTCATATTCTCCGGCCAGCAGGTGGTTCACCGCCTTGCTGGTATAAATCTGGATATACCGGATTTTTTTTGCAAGCTCTTTTGAAATCATGGCACATCCACGGTTTGAAGAATCTGTTCAATCACATCTTCGGATGTTTTTTCTTCCGCTTCCGCCTCATAGGTCATGAGTACCCGGTGCCGTAGCACATCCTGGGCCACGGATTTCACATCCTGGGGGATCACGTATCCCCGGCCGTCCATGAGAGCCGCCGCTTTTGACGCCATCGCCAGGAAGATGGTGGCCCGGGGAGAAGCGCCGTAGCGGATCAGGGACCGGATATCCAGCTTGAAAGCCTCGGGGCTGCGGGTGGCCTCCACCAGATTGACGATATATTCCTCAATTTTTTCATCCATGAAGATGTCGTCCGAAAGTTCCCTTAGCCGAAGGATATCGGCCACGCCGATCACCGGGGTCACTGCCTTTGAAGGCTTTGACCGGGCCATTTTTTTGAGTATCCGGTGTTCCTGGTCTTTGGTGGGATAGGTCACTTTCAGTTTCATCATAAACCGGTCCACCTGGGCTTCGGGCAGAGGATAGGTGCCTTCCTGTTCAATGGGGTTCTGGGTGGCCAGCACCAGAAAGGGGTCCGGCACCGTGTAGCTTTCATCCCCGATAGTCACCTGCCGCTCCTGCATGGCTTCCAGCAGGGCGCTCTGGACTTTGGCCGGGGCCCGGTTGATTTCATCGGCCAGCACGATATTGGCGAAAACCGGGCCTTTCTTAGTGGTGAATTCGCAGGTCCGTGGATTGTAGATCAGGGTGCCGATCACATCCGCGGGCAGCAAATCCGGGGTGAACTGAATCCGCTTGAACGATGCGCTCACAAGGCCCGCCAGGGTGGTGACGGTCAGGGTTTTGGCCAGCCCCGGCACTCCTTCGATCAGCACGTGCTGATTGCACAAGAACGCCAGGATCATCCGGTCCACCAGAAGATCCTGCCCCACGATGACTTCATGCACGGCAGCCCTTATCTGTTGAATGATACGGCTTTCCTGTTCCACTTTTTCGGTGATCTGCTTGACGTCAACCGCCATTTTACTCAACTCCTTTGTTTTTTTGTAAAGATTAAAGCAGGTATTTGCGATGTCAAGAACGGGCGCGCCATTGCTTGGCGCATACTTGGTTTAACGCCGCGGCCGGTTCGGGCGCATCTTCCAGAACGCGCTTCACCTGCTCGATCAGCCCGTGAATACCTTCTGCTTTATCATAATAACCCGCCGCGCCCTCAATTCTTTTTTTCTGCTCCTCAACCGGATAAACACTGGCCACCAGCACGCGGGTTTTTTGAAAAAACGCCGCCATGACGTCATAAAGCGTCGATCCATCCACATGGGCCTCCAGATTGATATCCAGCAGCGTCAGATCCACCGGATGGTGCAATAACAGCTCATGGGCGAGTTCCGCGTTTTTCGCCGCGACCACGGAAAAGCCCTCCTTTTCCAGCAACCTTTTGTAAAGATTTCTTATTTTCGTTTCATCATCGACGATCAGAATGGTTTTCATGCCTGTTTCTCCCTGCGTGTTGTTACGTTTTTTTCGACTACGGCGGCAGATTACGACAGGCAGGATAAAAAAAAGATTAAAAAAAAGTTAAATTTTTCTTATCTGGCGGGATGGGCAGGGGGATGCCCGATGTTCAAACTTGAAAAGATTAACCCGTGAAGTTTTTTTTAAAAGCAGCGGGCAGAAAATTCCGGTGAATTCCGGGGCAACCTTTAGGAGAGGATTCTTTTATTGAAAAATGGAACACTTTTAGGCCGCAGACTCAAGCCTCAAAAAATCGTTGGATGTGTTTGTTGTGCGCCCGTAAGGGTGTCAAATCCCCCCCCCCCCGGCGGCGTCACGACAAACGATGTTTCATGACCCTACGGCAAACCGGTTAACGCGATCATATTTTAACTATTTGAAAATTTTGAAAAATTTATGGCTTTTGTTCAGTATTCGCCTTTTTGGGTTTCCTTCCCTTGCCCTTTGCCGATGCATTTTGGCTTTTTGCGGGCCCGTCAGTTTTATTAACGCCGGCGTCATTATTAAAATCCAGATGCATGAGCAAATCCGACCGCCCCACCAGTTCCCGAACGCTGCGCATCCCGAAGCGTTTCAGAATCCCGATCAGGTCTTTCCGCCAGGCGCTGTATAGATTGATAATCCGCTGGGTGCCCCATTCCAGATCCATCTGGGTGACGAGTTCCGGATCCGTGGTGGCGATGCCCCGGGGGCAGCCCCGGCCCGCGGAACACCGGGAACACCGCACGCACCCCAGGGCCACAAGCTCCGCGGTCCCCACCACCACGCCATCCGCGCCAAGCGCAATGGCCTTGGCGATATCGTGGGCCGTCCGGACGCCGCCGCTGGCGATGAGGGCCACCTTGTCCCGAGCACCCTCATCCACAAGAAATTTGTGAACTTTGGCGATGGCATATTCAATGGGCATGGCGATGTTTTTTTTGGCGATGTCCGGCGCGGCTCCGGTTCCGCCGTATCCGCCGTCCAGATGGATGATGTGGGTGCCCGCGGAAAAGCTTCCCACGGCCACCATATCCACGTCCGTGGGCGTGGAAACCTTGGTGGACACCAAGGCGCGGCGGTTGATGTGCTTGATCCAGTCCAGATGCTTCATATGATCTTCAATGGAATACACGCTGTGAAACGGAAACGGAGAAAACAAAGAGATGCCCACCACGGCCTCTCGGATTTTCGCCACCGCCGGGGTGTTCTTATCTCCCAGCAGATGGCCGCCAAGACCTGGTTTCGCGCCCTGGGCGTATTTGAACTCAACAATGGGCACCCGCTGAATGGTTTCCTCCCGCACGCCGAAAAGGCCGGTGGCCACCTGGGTGATCATGTGGCCGTCATAGGGCCGCATCCGCTCCATGTATCCGCCTTCTCCTGTGCAGGAAAAGGTATTCCAGGCCACGGCGGCCCGTGCTTTGGAAAGCTGGGTGATATTGCTGACGGAACCGAAGGACATGCCGCCCCCATACCAGGGCACGTCAATGGCGATTTTGGGCCGCCCGTCGTCCCGGCGGTTTAAAATAATGCTGGTGTCAATCTCGTCATCGCTTAATCCCGCCGGCGGTTTTTCGGGAAACCGGAACCGGAGCCGGTCAAACCCGCCCCCTGAATTTCCAGTCTGATAATTGAGTTCATATTCTTCCGCCGGCGGCTCGCCGGTTTCCGCCATTTTCCAGGTGCCCAGCAGCATGTCCGCGGGCCAGCGATAATCGCCCAACGCCCGGATCATGGGATTTTCCACCATGCGCAAGGCGTGCTGGGGGCACTGGTCGATGCAGTAATAACCGGTTTTTTCGCAGGATTTGCCGGTGCATAAATAACTTTTGGGCATGGCGAACAGGGTGTAACCCGGTTTTCGCACATGAACATGATGGGGGCAAAGTTCCGCGCAATGGCCGCAGTGGACGCAGGCGTCGCTCCGGAAAATCACGTATTTCGCAAATTCATTGCGGTACCGGGGCGGAGCCGGGGCGATTTCGCGGCACACGTCCACCTGGGGCACCATCGTCCTGACGGTGTTTGCCGGCAGGACGGCCCCCATATCGTTAAGCCTGTTTTCGGGTGCCGAAAAGTGTTCCAAAGATTTCCTCCTCCATCTGTTCAAAAAACATGGCGCGTCCCACATCGCCCCGAAGTCTTCGGGCTTCCCGCATTCCCATGGCGCCCATGAGTTCAATGAGCTGCAAGTACCATGCGGCGATCAGGTTCCGCATCCGGCCCACGCCATAATCAAACCCGATGGCCTCCAGTCCGGCGGGGCAGGAAAGGCCGGGTTTGCAATCACTGCACAACCGGCATTCCAGTGCAATCATAAAGGGCAGATAGCTTGACACCACATCCGCGCCGCATAGCAGGGCTTTGGCCATGTGCTCCGGCAATGCAATTCCGCCGCCCGCGATGAGAGTCACCTGGTCTCTTGCGCCGCTATTTATCAGGCGGGTGTGGATTTCACGAATCATGTCCTTGATGAACCGGGGATTTTTAACATTGATTTCGTTGCCGTTAAAATCCGCCACCCCATGAATGACATCCGCTCCCTGGTCCACCAGTGCCACGGCCCGGTCAACGCCCCGTTTATTTAAAGGCACCCGGATGGAGACCACAATGCCGGGAACCGCTTCTCTAAGCGCCGCCCGGCGGTCCAGCGCGTCATCCGAATCCGGGATTTCCACCATCCGGGTTTTTCTCAAGACATCTTTTGGAATTTCCGGCGCTTCGGAGTTTAGATGAAACGCAATATTCGGCAGATACGCGTCCATCCGTTGCCGTTGTTTTTCATTCAAACATTCAGGCCATTTTGTGGAATCCACAATGGCGATAATGTCCGTCATCCTGACGGCCTCGAGAATGAATGGTTCGAGCCTCGGCAGGGTGAACTCCGGGGGATTCATATCCAGAATCAGGGGAATGGGAATATCCAGGATTTCCGGTGTTTCGGAAACGATCCGTCCTTCCTTGAACTCAAGATGGGCGGGTTTCCGGCCGATGTCCACCGATGTGCTGATGTATTCCCTGCCGTGAATCCCGTCCCTGGTGGGCCGCACGATTTCAGACATATCGGTCCACATGGCGTCAAACCCCCGGCCCGCGAATTTTCCCCGGTAGCCCGCGCCGGAAACCGGAACCGATGCCGTTTCCGCCTGCTGCCAGGTGGTCTGGATGATTTCCGGGGTCCAGTACTGATTGCCCAGGTTTTCATATTCGGAATTGATGGTGAGGGCCAACAGTTCCTTGGTACAATTCTGCACGCAATAGAAACAGCCCATGCATTCAAAAAATAAAAAATTCGAATACTTGAGGGTTCTGAGATAGGCTGATTCCTGCCGGTGCCGGTCATACACGCAGGCTTTTTTGACGCAATTATGACACCTGGCGCAGTCCTCGCGCCAATCCACGATGCCGTATTTGCCGATGCGCGGGAGCCTAGGCGGCACCGGTGTTGTCGAGATATGATATTTTTCAGGCATATTTTATAACCCGGCTTTTTTAATTATCTCCGGCACCAGATGTTCCTTGCCGCCGGAAAGGATATGAATGCCCCGCACCCCTTGGATGGATTGAAGTTTGTCAATGGTCTCCATGCATATTGCCATGCCTTCCCGGGCCTGGGCTGCCACATCCCCCGCAGCCTGCAACCGGTCGACAACGCGGTCCGGAATGGTCAGGTCCGTGTATTTTTCACGTAAATTTTGCGCTTCCGAAGCGCTTTCAAGGGGCATGACGCCCGCAAGAACCGCGGTTTTTAATGCAAGTCCCGATTGAAGGGCTTCCTGCATCCAGAGCGCGAAGGTATCCACGTCAAACACCGCCTGGGTCTGGATAAACCGGGCACCGGCCGCGATTTTTTTGGAAAGCCGCAGCATGTTGAGTTCCATGGGTTTCATGTCAGGGCTGGCCACAGCGCCCGCGCACATGGAAAAACCGCCCGCAATTTTGGCGCCGTCCAGAAGCAAGCCGTCTTCATTCATTTGTTTGACCGCAGCCAGCCACTGGATGGAATCAATATCATAGACGCTGGCGGATTCGCGGCTCCCGGTCAAAGACTGGTGATGGCCGGAGAGGCACAGCACATTTTGAATTCCCAGGGCTGCGGCTCCCATCAGATCCGATTGGAGCGCGATCCTGTTCCGGTCCCGGGTGACCATCTGATAAACAGCCGTTATCCCCGCCTGCTGTAAAATGACGGCTCCCGCAAGACTGGACAATATGGGGCCGTGGGGGTTGTCCGCCACGTTGACAGCCGCCACGCGGTCTTTAAAAAAACCAGCCGCATCCGTGACCGATTTACCGTCCGCACCCGCCTGCGGCAACAATTCAGCGGTGATAATAAATTTTCCAGCGCCGATTATGGCTGTAAGTGTATTGTCTTGTGACATGAAATATCTCCTATGTGACGCAGGCCATTGCCGGGTAAGAAACCCGGCCTACTCATTGAATTGATTTGTTTTGCAGGCCGGGATGCCGATCCCGGAATTACCCTTTCCGTACTTCATTTTTAAAATTTTCGATTTCTTCAATAATCTGATTTG
>DAIEHU010000055.1 GCA_027353395.1 Desulfobacteraceae bacterium | reverse complement strand
TATTATGTGCAGGAAGCCGGGTTTAAATACAATATGATGGACCTGCAGGCCGCTTTCGGCATCCATCAGTTAAAACGAGTGGAAAAATACTGGCAAAAAAGACAAACCATCTGGAACCGTTACATGAAAGCTTTTAAATGCCTTCCCATAGGCCTGCCCGCCCCTGTTCCGGACGACGTCCGTCATTCGTATCATCTATTTACAATCCGTATAAATAAAACTGATGCGGGGATGGATAGGGACCATTTTTTAGAAAAAATAACCGCTGAAAAAATAGGGGCCGGCGTTCATTATCTTTCAATACCCGAGCATCCTTTCTATCAAAAAACGTACGGGTGGAAACCGGTGGATTTTCCGAACGCGCTATCCTATGGTAGAGAAACGGCCAGTCTGCCGATATCGCCGAAGCTGACCCGGCGGGATGTAACGGATGTGATCGAAGCGGTGATAAAAATTATCGGGGGTTCATGATGGCGGAAATTGTTTACGGTGGCAGGCAAATTGCGGCGAGAGCGCTCACGCCGAAAGAGAGATTCCTGCTTTTGTTTCTGCTTGCGCTTTTCTGTCTGACAGGCGTCTTTGACCATACCCTCTGGCCTCCCAATGATTCCAGGGAAGGGGCCATGATCGCCGAAATGTCCCGGACAGGCGACTGGCTGACGCCCGCCATCAATGGCGAGCCATACCTTGAAAAACCGCCGCTTCTCCACTGGACAGGCGCGCTTTTCTGTAAAATCGCGGGTCGCGTCAATGAAGGGCTTGTGCGGCTTCCAGCGGCGATCTATGGATTTGGCGCCATATTCATCGCCTATCTCTTCGCCTGCCAGCTCGGATATGAACGGGCGGGCATCGCGGGAGCCTTCATGTGCGCGACATCCATCATGTATATGGAATATTCCAGAATTGTGCTTACGGATGTGTGCATTGCATTTGTCGCGATGCTGTCCCTGTGGCTGTTTTGGCAGGCATACACCCGGAAGCAGGCTTTCTGGTGGGTCATTTTTCTGTTCTCATCCGCGCTTTCATTCTACGCCAAGGGATTGCTGGGGCCTGGATTTATCTGGGTAACCATCATGGCCTATCTCCTTTACCGCAGGGAATGGAAACTCGTCTGGATATTGCCGGCGTTGTTTGTCCCGGTGTTTATTCTATGCGTCGGGCCCTGGGTGTGGGCGCTTTATAAAAAGGGCGGCATTGAGTATCTGAATACCGCTTTTGTGGCCAATCAAATAGGCCGGTTTTTCACCTTCAGCGACAAAACCCTGCCGCCGGATCCTTATTTCTGCAATAAGGAGCCGTTCTACTATTATTTTAAAATGCTGCCGGTATATCTCCTGCCGTGGAGCCTTCTCATGATTGCGGCCCTGGTTCACTGGTTCAAAAAAGGCCGGGGCTTGTCAGACCCGTTAAGCGTATTTTTGCGGTTCGCGGTGGTCTCCATGTCCGCCATCCTGTGCCTTTCCGCGGCCAAGGATACCCGGTACGCCATTCCCCTGTTTCCCATTCTGTTTCTCATGACAGGGGTATGGATAGCGCAAAAAACGGAATCATCATTTGCGGCATGGGAGAAATGGGCGATCCGCCTGACGGGGATTCTTACGGCGCTGCTTCTTTTCCTGATTCCAATGCTTGTCATCGGTCTCTATGCCGCTCCCCAGGCGATTTATGACCATTTCACCAAAGGCGTGGACATCCTTAAAGCGCCCGGCACTTTTTACGCGCGCTTTGCTTTCGCGGCTTGCGTCCTGGTTTTAATCCTTGAAGCGGCATCGGTTTTCAAGTTCCGGAAATTTTCATCTTCCGAACGGTTAAACAACCTGCTGCTTTACCCCGCGCTCTACGCGGCGTTTCTTATACCGCTGGAAGCCGTTGTCATGCCCGCGTATGACCATCAGCGAACCCTTCTCCCCTGCGCTGATATCGCGAGGGAAGAAATTCCGGGAAACGCGCGAATCGCCCTGGGGTTCGATGAGGGGTGTTATATCGGCGTGTTTACCTTTTACCTTGACCGCCGGTTTCCCGTGCTTGTTTCCCCCAGGGAGGCGGCGGATTTTCTCTCAAATCCGAATCTGCCCTCCGCCGTGATCATTAAGTCCGAAGATACTGAAAAAATAGAAAAACTGATCATGGGCGACCGGGCAAGAGTGGTGAAATCCCGCCATACCGGGTTAAACGGCGGCAGCTTCCGTATTCTTGCCAATTTTCCCGAACCACGCCCAAAGGAACATGCCCATGAATAAATTATCGGATATATCATTTGATAAATCAGCCGGGCGCATTGTGATTTTAATACTCATGCTGTTTCTGCCGGCCTGCGCTTCTTATCATCCCATGAAGATCGGCCAGCATGCGATAGATGCGGCGCTGAAACCGCCGGACATCCAAAAAATCAGCATTGAGGCACGGCGCATGGCGCATCCTCTATTAAAACCGGTCGCCATCAATTTACAGAACGGATTGTCGCCGGATGAAGCCGCGGTATTGTCTGTTCTGACAAACCCGGCATTGAAAAGTATCCGGGATCAGAGGGATATCGCGGAAGCTGAAATTATCCAGGCGGGCATTCTGCCGAATCCGCAACTGTCAGCAAATTATGATATCCCCACAGGCGGGAACACAGCCGGAACCGTAAACGCTTACGGACTTTCCCTTGGCTGGGATTTCATGTCGCTCATCGGGAGAAAAGACCGTATTGCAGCAGCGAAATCGGAAAAAGCGGCGGTGGATTTAACCATTGCATGGGAGGAGTGGCAGGTGGCGGAATCCGCCAAGCTTCACCTGCTGCATGTGCTGTGGGCGGACCGGCAGCTGTCCTTGTTACAGAGCAAAAAAAATGAATTTTCTCAAAATCTTAACGTGATACGAAAAGCGGTGGACATGGGGGCGAAAACGGTTGTAGAGCTTGCGGCCGCGGAATCCGCCAGCAAGCAGATGGAAATCACGATTTCCGGAATAGCGCAGGAAAGGGAGCAGGAAAGGCTTTTGCTGAATCAAACACTTGGCTTGCCGCCGGAGGCCATCATCCCTATCGAGCAGGCGCCGCTACTGGATAAATGGCCTATATTACATGGAAAAAAAGATTTTATTTCCGGAATACCCAAACGGAGGCCCGATCTGCTGGCGTTAAATATGGGATATGAAAGCCAGGAGGCCAGATTAAGAGCCGCTGTTTTATCTCAGTTTCCCAAAATCGGGATCAATCTGAATCAGGCCAGCGATACCGGCGATGTGCATACCACCGGCCTGGGTGTGAACGTCGAGTTTCCGTTTTTTGATCGGGCTCAGGGCGCGATCGCCATTGAAACCGCCACGCGGAAAAAATTATATGACGAATATATGTCCCGCATTTTCGACGCCAGGGCGGATATCGCCGCCATCGGGGAAAAAATCACATCCGGACGCAGCCGCATTGAAATAACCAAAAAATCGATAAATGCACTTCAAGATCTTGTAAATATTTATAAAATAGCTCTTGACCAGGGCAATGCGGATATTCTCAGTTACTATCAGGCGCAATCGGATTTGATCGCAAAACACCTGGAACTGTTGCAGCAGAGACAGGCAGTGACGGATCTCGGGGTCGCGTTTGAGACCGCGGCGGGTGTCTATTTCCCCTTTGAAAGCGCCAACAGCAATAAATACAGAGGTGAATAATGAAAGACATGACTCAATCCCTTTATAGATGCGGCGTGATGATGCTGACAGCCGCTTTTCTCCTTTTGCCGCTGGTTTGTCTGGCGCGGGAGGATCAGCCGGGCGCCCATGTAACTGTCGCGCCCCTCAGGCAGGGAACCATTTCACAATCCATTGTAACTTATGGCATGGTGGTTCCCGCGCCCGGCGCGGTGACGGTGTTTTCCCTGCCGTATGAAAGCCAGGTGGTAAAGGTATTTGTCAGCCAGGGGGAACAGGTGGCGTCAGGCGATTCGCTTGTTCAGGCGGGGCCAAGCCCGGACACCCGGCTCAAGATAGAGATGGCGAAAACCGCCTGCAAAATAGCCGGCAAACGGTTGGATGACGTCATCCAGAAACAGAAATTGAAGCTTGCGGCAAATGATGAGGTATTTCAGGCCCAGCAGGCTTTTTCGGACGCCAGCACGGCGCTTAAAAGTTATCAGACGATGAAAGCGGAAGAAATGCTGACAATCAAAACCAGCCGGGCGGGCATTGTCGATAATATTTATGCCCATGAAGGGGCCATCATGCCGCCGGGCGGTCCGCTGGTGGATGTGGTCGCCGGCTGCGCGCTTGAAGTCCGCCTTGGCGGAGAGCCGGAAGAGGCAGCGCAGTTGGCGGCCGGTCAGACTGTTTTGCTTTCGCCCGTCAACCGGCCCGCGCTTAAGGCGGTAAGCGGCCGCATCAGGGCCATATCCCGTTCCATCAACACCGCTACCCGCCTGATCGATATTTTTGTAGACATGGATGCATCCTCCGGAATGCTGCTCAATGAATTCATCAAAGGAACAATTACCGTTGCGGCCGCAAAAGGATTCATCGTGCCGCGCAACGCCGTGCTGCGGTCAGGGGACCAATATTGCCTTTTTACCGTCAAAGGCAACCGGGCGGTGCGGCATATTGTCCAGACAGGCATTGAAAACGAAAACGAAATCCAGGTATCCGGCGAGGATCTCCATCCAGGAGAACCGGTAGTGATTCTCGGCAACTATGAGCTTGCGGATCAAATGACCGTGACAATGGAGGAAACCCGGTGAAATTTACGTACTGGATGCAGCGTCATCGGCGATCGATTCTATTTCTGATGGCCATTCTTGCCGCCGGGGGGCTCGTAGCGAGCCTGTCCCTGCCTGTGGCGCTATTTCCCCATGTCGATTTCCCCAGGGTCGTGGCGAATCTCGAAAATGGCGACCAGCCCGCGGATATTATGGCCATCCAGGTGACCCGGCCCATTGAAGAAGCCATCCGGTCTGTTCCAGGGGTTGTCAGCGTTCGTTCCAATACCAGCCGGGGGAGCGCGGATATTTCCATTAATTTCGGATGGGGCGACAATATGCCGGAAGCCGTGCTTCAGGTGGAATCCGCCATCAACCAGGCGCTTCCCGCTCTCCCGCCCGGTGTTTCATTTGTTGTCCGGCGCATGGATCCGCCCACGGTTTTTCCGGTTCTGGCGTACAGCCTGACTTCAGACACCCGTTCCCTTGTGGAATTAAGGGATATCGCCCAGTATCAGTTGCGTCCGCTTCTTTCGAGCGTGGAAGGGGTTGCGCGGATTGAAGTCCTTGGAGGCGAAAAAGAAGAATATGAAGTCACGGTGGACCCGGCTCGCATCGAAGCAATGGGCCTGTCCCTGAATGATGTGGCCAAAGCCCTTAGCGCGGCGAACGTCATTCAGGCGGTTGGACGCATGGAGGATCATTATAAACTTTACCTGATCGTATCGGACACCCGCATTCAGAATCTGGCCGGGATTCGTGAAACCATCATTCGTTCAGGCGCAAACGGGCTTGTGCGTCTGGATGATATTGCAACGGTTAAAAAAGGCACCTCGCCTGAGTGGACGCGGGTGACCGCCGACGGGCATGACGCCGTGATTTTTCAGATATATCAGCAGGCGGACGGGAACACCGTTGGCATTTCCAAAGCCGTGAAACAAAAACTGGCCGGATATCAGAGCCAGCTTCCCCAAGGCGTAAAAATCGCCAATTGGTATGATCAGAGCGAACTGGTCATTTCCGCCGCTGGAAGCGTGCGGGATGCGGTTCTGGTAGGCCTTTTGTTTGCGGCCCTGGTGCTCTGGATTTTTCTGCGGAATGCAAAAATGACCTTTATCGCCGCGGTGATGGTCCCCTCGGTCATGGCCGCCACCATCCTGCTGCTCTATGTGCTTCACATGAGCTTCAACATCATGACATTGGGCGGCCTTGCCGCAGCGGTAGGGTTGATCATTGACGACATGATCGTCATGGAGGAGCAGATCGTCAGAAAGCTGCGGGATATGGGGGATCATCAGCTCGGCGTGGTGACCGCCATCAAGGAGCTGACCCATCCCCTTGCCGGTTCATCGGCCTCCACCACGATTATTTTTGCGCCCCTTGCTTTTTTATCCGGCGTAACCGGGGCATTTTTCAAAGCGCTATCCCTGACCATGGCCTCAAGCCTCCTGATTTCCTTTTTTGTGGCTTGGCTGGGGGTTCCGATTGTAGCGGGCCATCTGCTTTCCAAAAAAGACGCGGAGCAGGAAGCGGAAGGCCGGGTTGGCAAGTGGTTTGTCACAAAATATGAAAAATGGGTAGGCGGCCTGCTGGATCATCCCTGGCTGCTTCTGCCGATTATTGCCGTTCTTATCATCATTGGCGGGATCGCCGCGCACCGATTGGGTTCCGGGTTTATGCCGACCATGGACGAAGGCGGATTCATACTGGATTACCGGGCCCCTGCAGGCACATCCCTTACCGAGACAGACCGGCTTTTGCGCCAGGTGGAAAAAATTCTGGAAAAAACACCGGAGGTGTCGACCTATTCCAGACGAACCGGCCTTCAACTGGGCGGCGGCATCACGGAGGCCAATGAAGGCGATTTTTTTGTCCGTTTAAAACCATACCCCCGAAGGCCCATTGAAGCGATCATGGATGATGTGCGGGGCCGCGTTGAAACTTCAGTGCCGGGACTGGAAATCGAAATGGCCCAGTTGATGGAGGACATTATCGGCGATCTGACCGCGGTCCCGCAACCCATTGAGATCAAACTTTTTAGCGATAACAATATAACGCTATTGTCCCTTGCGCCAAAACTGGCTGAAAAAATACGGAAAATTCCAGGCGTGGTGGATGTCAAGGATGGCATTGCGCTTGCCGGGGACGCGCTGAGCATCCATGTGGATCGCGACAAGGCGGCATTGGAAGGGGTCGATCCCGATGAAATAACCCAGACGATTGCTTCATATTTAAGCGGCATTGTAACGACACAGATTCAACGGGACGCCAAAATCATCGGCGTTCGGGTCGGGACCGCGCCCCAAGGCCGGACTACGGCCCGGCAAATCGCATCGCTCCGGCTGAAGGCGCCGGACGGGCATTTCTTTCCGATGGGACGTATCGTGAAGATAGAAGAAGTGACGGGCCAGCCGCAGATTATGCATGAGGATTTAAAACGGATGGTGGCGGTTACCGGCCGCATCACCGGCCGGGACATGGGGTCCGTCATTAAAGAAATTAAACAGGCCCTCAGCCAGCCGGACGTGATTCCGAAAGGCGTGTACTATGAACTCGGCGGCCTGTACCGCCAGCAGCAGATCGCCTACCGGGGGCTCATGGCCGTGTTCGTTTCCGCCGTGCTTCTGGTCTTTCTGCTTCTTATTTTTCTGTATGAAAAATTCCGGATCGCCTATTCCGTAATGGCCACAACGCTTCTGGCCCTTTCCTCCGTGTTTATCGGCCTCTGGGTGACAGGCACCGAAATCAATATTTCATCCATGATGGGGCTCACCATGATTATCGGCATCGTGACGGAGACCGCCATCTTCTATCTGTCGGAATACCGTCTGACGCCGTTCGATATTCCGCAAAAACAGGCGCTTGTACTCGCGGGGAAAAACCGGATAAGGCCCGTGGCCATGACCACGGTGGCCGCCATTCTGGCGCTGATGCCGCTGGCCGTCGGAAGGGGACAGGGCTCGGCCATGCTCCAGCCGCTGGCCATTGCCATTGTGTCCGGTCTCTGTATCCAGATGCCCCTTGTGCTTATCGTTTTGCCCGGATTTTTGTCCCTGTTCAAAAGCAGGCGGGATGCCGGGCTTGCGGACTCTGTTTGATTCTAACAATCTTATTTTTTGGATCCGCCTCATGCAAATGAATACTGAAAAATACCGCATTCTCATCATTGAAGACAATATAGATATTTCGGAAAATATCGCTGATTTTCTGGAACCCAAGGGCCATGTGCTGGATTTCGCCTTTGAC
The DNA here is from genome assembly GCA_027353395.1 of Desulfobacteraceae bacterium. Taxonomy (GTDB): domain Bacteria; phylum Desulfobacterota; class Desulfobacteria; order Desulfobacterales; family Desulfosalsimonadaceae; genus SURF-3. The sequence continues at coordinate 3,388 of DAIEHU010000055.1, read as the reverse complement.
GGTGTCAGCGGGCTCCATCTGGCGCTGTCCGAAGAATATGATATCATTATTCTGGATTTAATGCTGCCGGGAATGAACGGGATTAAATTATGCCGGAAAATCCGGGAAACCAGCGTCAAACCCGTCCCCATTCTTATGCTGACCGCTCGGGACACCCTGGAAGACAAGCTGGAAGGATTTGACGCGGGCGCTGACGATTATATGGTCAAGCCCTTCGCCCTGGAGGAACTGGCGGCGCGCATCAAGGTTCTGGTGCGCCGCATCCAGGAAAAACCGGCGGCGGTTCTGCGGGTTGCGGATCTGGAATTGAACCTCAACGCCATGACGCTCAAGCGGGCCGGAATTTCCATTGAACTCAACCGGGCCTGCCTGAAAATCCTGAAGCTCCTGATGCAGGCGTCGCCCAATCTCGTTTCCCGCAAAGATCTGGAATTCGCGCTCTGGGGAGACATGCCTCCCGGCAGCGATGTGCTGCGCAGCCATATGTATCTGATCCGCAGAAAAATCGATACGCCTTTTCCCACACAACTCCTGCGCACAGTTCATGGGACAGGATATCAACTGGCGGCCCCCAATGGTTTATCGGCATAGCCTTCGCTCCCATATCGTTAAATCCTTCTGCATTTACGGTTCCCTGCTGAGCCTGTGCTATGCGGTGTTTGTCTTTATCACCTTAAATTATCTGGAAGAACGTCTGGAAAAAAATTTTTACCAGACCCGGATAAAAGATGAGCTCCATTTTTTTCTGGACCAGTACCAAAAAGACAAAAACACCCCGCCGCCCCGGTCGCCGTATCTGACGATTTATCTTGACCTTCCGTCCATGCCGGAATCGCTCCGGCATTTGGTGGCCGGCCGCCGGGATGGATTTTACGAAATCGACCATGCCACGGCGGACGAGTCGGAAGGATACAGTTTTTTAATCCATACGACCCCGGAAACCCGGCAGACGGTTTACCTGTTTTATGATGCGGGATTTCTTGAAATCACCGATAACCGGACGGTTGTGATTTTCGGCATCCTGGCCGTGGGCTATATTCTTGTCTTTTTCATCAGTATCTGGATTGGCAGGCTCACCTCGCGCAAGATCATCGAACCTGTGGCGTACCTTGCCGATATGGTCCAAAAAGCCGATCCGGATCATTTGCCGACGGATTTATCATCTTCCTTTTATCATGACGAGGTGGGCGCCCTGGCCCTGTCGCTGGAACAGACCATGGGGCGGATCGGGTTGTTCATGCAAAGGGAACAGCAATTTACCCGAAACGCCAGCCATGAGCTGAGAACGCCCGTAACGGTCATCAAAGGCGCGGTGGAAGTGCTGAAGCAGCATCCGGAATGGAAAACGCCGGGCATCCGACCGCCGCTGCTGCGTATCGAGCGGTCTGTCTCCGATATGGAAGACATTATTGACGCTTTTCTATGGCTGGCCAGGGAGACGGACGCGCTCGCAACCGATGAAAGAAATGATGTTTCCGCGCTGATGGAGGATGTGATGGCGCAGCATCGGTGTTTGATCGACAACAAACCGCTGATTGTAAAGCGGGTTCATGAGGCGGATCTTTGCATAAATGCGCCGCGGTCGATTTTAAAAATCGTGCTCGGCAATCTGGTGAAAAACGCATTTAATTATACCATCAGCGGCAGCATCACGGTGACAGTCAAGACGGACAGGGTTGTCATTGAAGATACCGGCGAAGGAATTCCGGCGGACCTGCTGGAAAAAGCGACGGAGCCCCGCACGCGGGGAAAGGAAAGCAGGGGCTTCGGCATCGGGCTGGCCATCGCCAAAATGATATGTGAACGCTTTGACTGGCGGCTGGCTATTGCAAGCCATCCCGGAAGCGGCACTGCCGTGGAATTGATTTTCGGCAAACAGGCATGATGAGAAAAGGCCGCCTGTGCAAATGGAAAATCCATTTCAGGCGCGCTTATCCTCTCCCTGTTTCTCCCCACCAAACCCTTCCATCAGAACATGGTTCTTGCCGCCATTCTTGACCCGGTACATTAGCGCGTCGGCAAGCTTGATCGCCTCCTCCACATTAACCGGCGCTGTTTGAAAAACAGCGACCCCAATGCTGAAACCAATGGGCCAGCCATGCGCATCCGCCGTTTTCAGGAGTTCGTGGCGGAGATCGTCAAACAAAACGGCTGCGCCGGCATCATGGGTCTCCGGAAGAAGCACCACAAATTCATCGCCCCCCAGGCGGCCCACAAAGTCCGAGCCGCGAACAGACTTCAGCAATATGGAAGCGACTGTTTTGAGAACATTGTTTCCCTCCGCATGGCCGAGGGTGTCGTTCACGCTCTTAAAATTATCAACATCAATGTATCCAATAACGGTTGAATGCCCATAGCGGGCCGCAATCTGAAAAATTTTACGCGCCGCATCCATGAACGAGCGGAGATTCATGGCGCCTGTGAGCGCATCGATCCTTGCCATCCTGCGCTCCGCCTCCAGCAATGACTTCACCTTTTCAATCAACATGGCGATGATAATAAAAAATCCGGACCAGACGCCCGCATTCCAGAACGGAATAAAATTTTGACTGTAACGGTGCCCGCCAGTCCAGTCCACAAACAGCCAGGCCGCGGCGCTGAAGACGCCAAAAAATACGCCCTGAAGCGCCCCGCCATACCACGCGGCGAAAGCGATGGGCGCAATGTAGAAAATGGAAAAAAGCAATTCATATCCAGTGATAAGATCCAGCACGGCAAGCACGGCCACAAGAATCAAGGCGACAAGCATGATAAACCATGATGACCTTTTCGCCAAAAATATATTGAGATCGTCCAGCATGATACATTTCCTTTGGATTTTTTGATAATGATAAATTTGACAACTTTTTAGAAATTGTCAAATATGATGATCTCATCAAGAGCCGAAAATCGCCTTTTTATAAAGCGAAGGATGGCGAAATTTACCAATAACAAAATAAAATCATCATGTTGCCATACAAATGAAGCCCGTAAAACCCATTCTCAGCATCCAGTATTTCCTGTATTTTGGGGTGTTGGGCCTGTTTCTGCCGTATTTCAACCTGTACTGTTACCATATCGGGTTTTCCGGATTTGAGATCGGCGTCTTGTCTTCCGTGCGCACCCTGACCACCGCGCTGTTCCCGATGCTCTGGGGCGCGCTTGCGGACCGTTTTTTGATCCGGCGGCCCATTTATGTGCTGTGCAGCTTTACCAGCACCGCCATCTGGGCGCTGTATCTGCTGACCACGGATTTTGAAGCCATGCTCGCCATTACGGTCTTCTACGGCATCTTCTACGCGCCGATCATCGCATTTCTGGAATCGTTTTCCATGGATCTTCTGGGCAGGGAGAAAAACCGTTACGGCCAGTTGCGGGCCTGGGGGTCTTTTGGTTTTATTCTGATTGT
>DAIEHU010000054.1 GCA_027353395.1 Desulfobacteraceae bacterium | reverse complement strand
AAAAATCCGTCCGGTAATCGGTTTTGCGATTCATCCGTCCCGTCTGTTCCGGTGAAATATACGGCAGGCAGTCTTCCATCAAGGGGGCTTGATCCCTGCTGTCCGGGGTCAGTCCGTCTGGGAATATGGCCGTATGCATGCCGAATGCGAAATCGCTGATACACACGCGATGGTTTTCCGGAACGATAACGATGGCTGAAGGCGTGAGGCCCGCATGGGTAAGACCTGCCTTGTGCAGATCGTTAACCGCGGAAACAAGCCCAAGCGCGATGTGAACAAATATTTCTGAAAAATTCTCCCACGGCAGGGGATTTTGGCGGGCAAGCCAGTCTTTCAGAGAAATCCCTTCCGGATCACCGGTGATAAAAGCGATCCCGGATGCCGATGCCTCTGAAATCCTGAGAATGGCATACACCCGTGCAAGATGGGGGGATATGAGATTTTTTAACGGCAGAAAATGCCGGTAAATCGATTCACACTGGTCTTTCGCCAGCGGACCGACCGGCAGAAAATGAATACGTACCCGGGCGGAAGACGGGATATGACGGGCGGAATAAATGGCGGCCCCGTTTTTCGGGGGCAGCTCACAGATAATGTCATATCCGCTAAGGTTCAGCATTCATGAAAAGCTCCTGTCTTAAAGCAGTCATTTCAATGCGTTAATAAAACATCCGCCACCGCCGCCGGATTTGGCTTTAAATGCCGCGGAAATAATATGGTCTTTCTTGATGTCGCCCAATGTGTATTCGCTGACAGCGCCCTGGGACACTCCATCCACAGAAACATCGGACACCACGTAGCCGTCCGCCGGTGTGATGGAAAAGGTTTCGGCGTCATTGTCAAACGCCGGGATTTCCCCAGCCGGGGAGATGCTCCCGCCCGGGCCTGCGGTTGCCGTGATCCAATATGCCGTCACCAGATCGGAGGGGGTGCGGTAAATGGCCAGCCGTGTAGCTGGATCTCCGATAAGATTTAATGAAATCAATACTTTATCAGACGCTCCCGCATAATAGGCGTCCAGTTTCGATTGGGTGCAGATATCGCCGATGCGGTTTTCCTTTTTCTGAAAAATATTCTCAAAAACCGCGGCGCCGAACAATTCATGTTCCTGGGAATGGGAAAGGCCGCTGGGGGCGATGCAGGCGACGGCGCCTTTGTCCGGCGCCATGACCCATTCTTCGGCCAGGCTGTAATCATAAGACTGCGAAAAATAACCGTTCAGGCAGTCCATGGCAATGATAAAACTGAGCCGGTCTTTGTTGGTCAGATTGCTCAGGTCGTTTGCGGCGATAATAAAATCACCACCGCCGGATGGCTCCGCGCCCCACCGGATGACATCCCCGTGTCCCACAAAACTGGTGATGAGCGCGCCGCTGTCGATGGCGCCAAGGATGTCCGAGGTGACCACGTTCAAATCAGCGTAAAGCCGGGCGTAAATTTTAACCGCGGTAATATCAGGCGGCAGATAGGTCGCCAGAAGATCATTCAAATTTTCAAACGCCATGTCATCATCATCGGCCACCAGCAGCGCCCTTCCGGGAAATTCAGTTTTAGCGGTTTCATACCGGATCAGTTTATGAACAATGGCCGCCATATCCTCCGGACTGGCTCCCGGAATACGCCCGATATTCATGTCAGGCACCGGGCTCGCTTCATCAAAGTTCACAAACCAGTTGTCCGACGGCGTCAGGCCCAGTTCTAAAGTTTTGCTCAAATGCACAGGCACAATATTTTGTTTATTCGTCCCGAAATAATTCCGGTAATCCAGATTGGAATCTCCGGCCAGCAGCACATACCGGGGCGAGGGTTTTTGCCAATTCTCGGCGGCGTATTTTAGGAAATCACGCACCGCCGCGGGATCGAAAAACCCGAAACTGAACACATCATAAATATCTTCAATGGCCGCGGTTTTTACCCGCAACCCCTGAAGCCGCCGGAGTTCGCAGAGTTTTTCAAGAGCGGGCAGGAACGCTTTGCCGGATATCAGAACATAATCCGCTCCACCCGCCATGTTTTTCAGGTCCACCGGTTGCTTGAAAGTGAGCCGGTCAGGCGCTTTCACCGCACCGGCGGCAACCGCCGCATATGTTTTTTCCCCGCCGGAATGCTGAAATACCGCCTTGAAAGCGGTATTCTCCGCCTGAATGCCGACACCGGAAAGCAAACCGACATTCACCGGATCGGTAATGTCAAAAACAGTGATGGCGTTACTGCTGAAATTCGACACAGCCGCCTGGGCCGGTTCCGGCTGACGGATAGTGAATATCAGGGCGTTGTTTCTGGCGGTCAGGGTCTTTTGATAATTGATTTCAATACGGTTCAGATAAATAACGCTGCCGGATGACCCGGAATTATCTGAGGTAATGATCATCTGGTTGGAAGCGCTTTTCAAATCCGCTTGCGGCGTTGTCATGGTTTGCACATGGGCGGTTGCGCCAGACCAGGTTTCATCCCCGATGGTCTGGCCGTTTAAAGTGACGACTGTATGATGGCCGAAGGCTCCCGATCCATCGGACCGCCCCTGAAAATAAACAGACAGGACAGCGTCGCCGGAGGCGGTCAGGAAAGGCGCATCAAATGAGAGGCTTTTGGTTTGCGGGGCCGTAAGTTTATCCCAAAACCAGTAGTCGCTTTCCGGCGCACCCGGCGTATCGGCCCACAGAGTATGATTCTCTTCAACGACAAGATTTTCCCTGAAAGTGGATATCAGGGAAGCGCCCCCGGCGGCAGCGCTTTCCACCGTCAGCATCCGGCGTCCCTGGACCGCCGTTCCCCAATACAGCCAGTAAACGTCTACGCCGGTATACCGGGTATCGATTCCCGGCGCATAAAACCGGATGGCGTCCGTTGGATCAAAAACCCCGTCGTTTCCAGCGGATACGGAAATCCGGATTTCCGTATCCCCGTGAAACATGCGGAACGAGTCCGGATCAATGACTGCGGGATCAACCCCCGCAGCCGATAAATCGCCGCCGGTGATCTGGTAAACGCCCTTTCCGGTCAATTCAATCTTGACGCAGCCTTTCTGGGGCCTCGGATCGACAGCGGCCTGGGCCGGCCGCGTGAATCCAAACGAAACAGCAAGCAGGGCGGCAAATGTCAGCCGGAGAAAGTGTTGAAACAAAGCGGGAGAGGAATAGGTTTTCATGAATTTTTCCGACGCCTTTCATCAGTGTGGGGCTTAAACGGGGTTGATCAGGATATCCGGACGTTCCCATTCCGGCTCATGACATTTGCATCATACCGGCAACCATCACGCATAAACCAGATTGCAGTAAATCGGCCGCCACTCCCACACACCGGGTCTGGGCAGGATATGCTGGTAGCCCACGGTCAGCCAGTATGGCTCCGGAACAAGCTCCCGCAATTTTCCGCTTTCCGGCGGCATGGCATGGACGGTGCGCGTATAGGTGACCCTGAATATAAACACGCCGCTCCTGCCTTCGCCTGCGACCATATAATTTTTCTTCAATCGCGATACCGGCATGTTATTGGATTCCGCAATCTGGGTCATTTCTTTTTCGGTTAGCTTGACGAGAACAAATTTGGACACCCCGCATTCCGTTGACCGGATGAGCGCCCGCGATTCGCTGCTGGCCACATAAACGCTTGAAATGCAGGGAATCCGCTTTAAGTATTGCGCGGCCACTGCGGCAGCGGTCCGGCGGCCCCCCACCATTTCCGGGAGGCTGTAATACTCAAAAAATTTTCTCTGCGCATCTTCCGCATATTTCTCCCCTTTTTCATATAAATCCTTGGAAATATACCGAAGTTCACGGGCCATGTCTTCGGCGGCCTCCGTGATGGGCCAGTCGATCCGCACATGGAAATGAGAAATGCTGTACCGGTCCTGTCCTAGCAGACGGGACGGATCCCGCTGAATCAGCAATGCATAATCCACGGGCAGAAGCTCGTCAAAAACATCCATGAAATGAGCGGAATCCATATATTTCTGGGTTCTGTCAAAGGTGGAATCCAGGGGAAGGGTTTTGGATGCAAGCAAATTGGTCTTGGTGGTGCGGTTGGAATCAAAAAACCGGATATATTTTTTATGCTCCGGCGGAATGATGTCTTCCAGAAAAATCACCAGAAATGAATTCTGGCATTCATATTCCTGCTTGGGAATCCTCGCCCGTGGCTTGAGTTCCCGGCGTTCCACAAATGGATAGGGGATCTTGTGGGCGGCAAAATTTTGATAGGACTGGGTCAGCGCTTTTTCCAGAAGAAATCGGTTGACTTCGTCCCGCAGCAACAAATAATAGGAACGCCTTAACCGTTCGGAAAGACTTAATTCGTCTCTGAGTTTCCAGTACAATGGCAACCCCCGTCAATTGGTGAAAGGTTCGTAACCCACTAAAATCGACAAGCAGCAGGACTATAGCTTTATACATAGAGATAGTCAACTGATATAATTGACTATCTCTTATTATTCGCCTCCGCCCACCGGTAGATCGCCTGCCGGTATTTGAAGGCGATCAGCACAACCATTAGACTGATTGCGCAAACGCCAGCCAGAAGGCCGTATTCTTTGGCCATCAGAAACTCTCCCTGCACACTGAGCATGAGGGTTCCCGGCATTCTGCCGAACCCGGCCAGCAGGATAAATAGTTTAAACGGCAGGGCGGTGGCGCCCAGAAAAATGCAGAGATAATCCTTGGGAAAACCGGGGAACATAAACATGCCCAGAAGCGCAATCACCCCCTGATGGGATACAAACCGGTCAAATTTTTCCAGACTTCTGGGGGGGATAATTTTCCGGATATACCGGAATCCCAAGACCCGGCCGATCCCGAAATTAATGGCGGAACCCGCCGCAAGACCGATACTGGAATAAATAAATCCCTGGGTTGCGCCGAAAACATAACCGCCCGCAAACCCGCTGACCTCGCCGGGAATCGGCGCAAAGACCACCTGAGCGATCTGCATGGCGGTAAACACCAAGGGCGCGGCGGCCCCCCAGGACTGGATATAGGCTTTAACCCAATCCCTGTCCGTCAACCGGTCATACCAGACCATGAGCGGGGCTCTAAACGCCAACCACACGCCCACCGCGCCAATCGCCAAGAGTATCAGAAATTTATATTTGCCGATAAAGGAACGAATCGCCGCCACCATCGTTTTTTTCCGGGTCAGGCGTGATTTTCCAATGCCGTCACTCCCGGCAATACTTTCCCTTCCATGAGGTACAAAAACGCTCCGCCGCCGGTGGAAATATAGGAAAACCGGTCCGCCTGGCCCGTGGAATGCACCGCCACATCCGTATCGCCGCCGCCAACAATGGTGAGGGCATGAGCGCTTGCGATGCTGTACACCATGGACACCGTCCCCTGGCTGAAGGCATCCATTTCAAACATGCCCACGGGCCCGTTCCAGACAATGGTTTTTGCATCATCCAGGGCTTCCGCAAACAGGCGCGACGACGCCGGGCCGATATCAAGAGCGATCCAGTCCGCCGGTATCTCCTGAACAGGAACAATTTTGGATTCCGCCTTGGCGTCGATCCGGTCCGCCGCCACCACATCCACCGGCAGGTAGATTTTCACACCCTTTTCCACGGCCTGCCGCAGAATTTCAGCGGCTTCCGGAATCAGGTCATCTTCCACCAGAGATTTACCCACGGAAACGCCCTGGCTTTTTAAAAAAGTATTGGCCATGGCCCCGCCGATAATCAGTTTATTCACCCGGTTCAGCATGTTTTTTAAAGCGCCCAGCTTGCCGGACACCTTGGCTCCGCCCACAACCGCTACGAGGGGACGCCGGGGATTTTCCATGGCCGCATGAAAATACTCAAGCTCGGTGATGAGCAGAAATCCGGCAACTGACTTCGGGGCGTATTTGGTGATGGCGGCTACGGACGCATGGGCACGGTGGGACACGGCGAACGCATTGTTCACATAAATATCGCACAGGGACGCCAGTTCTTTGGCGAAGGCATCGTCATTTTTCTCTTCACCGGGATAAAACCGGAGGTTTTCAAGAAGCAGAATATCACCGGGCTTAAGGGCGTCCACCATTTTTTTGACTTCCGGACCGATGCAGTCCGGGGCCATCTTCACCTGGCCCTGAAATATCCCTTCCAGATAGGCGGCCACCGGCGATAGACTGAATTCAGCCGCTTTTTTCCCTTTGGGCCTGCCCAGATGGGACATAAGAATCAGAATGCCGCCCTTGTCCAGCACATGGCGCAACGTGGGCAGCGTCTCCCGGATACGGATATCATCCGCGATATTCCCCTTTTCATCGAACGGGACATTGAAATCCACCCGCATCAGCACTTTTTTCCCTGAAACATCAACATCTTTAATGGATAGCATGACGGTTTCTCCCTGTATAAAACAATCACAACTGATGATCCGGAATGAATCACCGGATAACACCATATCTATTATCCCATTTTATCGGGCGTTAAGCAGGCCCAGCAGCCGGTCCAGATCATCGTCGCTGTAAAATTCGATTTCCACCTTTCCCTTCTGGCCCCGCCGCCGGATCATCACCTTGGTGCCAAAATGACGGGCCAGATTTTCCTCAACGCTTAAAAAATGAATGTCATCCGGACTCTTTGCAGACGCTGGAACCGCCTCCCGCTCATTGTTGAGCCTCGCCACCAGGGCCTCGGTTTCCCGCACCGACAGCCCCCTCAGGGTAACAATTTTCCATGCCTGACGTTGAAGCGCCGGGGTATCCGCCGAAAGCAGCGCCCTGGCGTGCCCCATGCTGATGAGTCCTTCCTTGATGGATGCCTTGATATCATCCGGCAATTGATTGAGCCGTAAAAAATTGGCCACCGCCGACCGGCTCTTGCCCACCCGGGCCGAAACCTTCTCCTGGGTCATTTTAAATTCCGTCATCAGCCGCAGGTAAGCTTCCGCCTCTTCCATGGGGTTTAAGTTCTGGCGCTGCACATTTTCGATAATCGATAATTCCAGGAGTTCCGTATCTCCGATAGTCTTGATAATCACCGGAACTTTAAACAGGCCCGCCATTTTGGCTGCGCGCAGACGGCGTTCGCCGGCGATCAGCTCATATCCCTTTGGCGATTCCCGCACCAGAAGGGGCTGGAGAATGCCCTGCACCCGCACCGAATCCACAAGTTCCGCCATTTCATTTTCCGGAAAATCCTGGCGCGGCTGATAGGGGTTGGGCGAAATCGCATCAATATCGCATTCCAGCAGATTGCCGGGCGGGACAGGCCCCTCGATTCCCATATCCGGAAAAAGTGCATCCAGGCCTTTTCCAAGACCGGTGGTTCGCCGCTTTTTCAGCAGGGAACCGATGCCCTTTGATTTCGATCTATCATCCCCCATGCGCAGACCTTTTATTTAAATATTAAATGGTTATAGAATGACAAACTTGTCTTTCCGCTGCTTTCCGCCCCTAACTTCCTTGGCCAGGGCGATATAACTTTTGGAGCCCGGCGACGAAGGGTCATAAAAAATAATCGGCTTGCCGTAACTGGGCGCTTCCCCCATGCGGACGGTCCGGGGTATCCGGGTCTTGAACACCATGTTTTTGAAATACTTGACCGCGTTTTCCGCCACCTGATTGGAAAGATTGGTCCGCGCGTCATACATGGTCAGCAGAATCCCCTCGATATTCAACCCCGGATTGAGTCCCTGCTTGATGCGCTTAATGGTCTGCATGAGCTGGCCAAGCCCTTCCAGGGCGTAAAACTCACATTGCAGGGTGATCAGCACCGCGCTGGCTGCGGTCATGGCGTTTAACGTGAGCAGACTCAGCGAGGGCGGACAGTCGATAATAATATAGTCAAAATCACCTGCTATGGGCGCAAGCAGCCGGCTTAAGGCTTTTTCCCGGTCCTCGTCGGCCATCATCTCGACCTCAAACCCGATCAGCTCGGTCCGGGACGGCATGATGGACAAAGCCGGGATGCCGGTTTCCAAAATAATCTCTGACGCATCCGTCTGCCCGATAAGGCCGTGATACAAGGTTTTGCCGATGCCGCGCTTATCGATTCCCAGACCGGTGGTGGCATTGGCCTGGGAATCGCAATCCACCAGAAGGGTTTTCTTTTTTGAAACCGCCAAGGCGGCGGCGAGATTGACGGCGGTGGTGGTTTTGCCGACGCCGCCTTTCTGATTTGCGATACAGATTGCATGTGCCATAATGGGAGAAAGCCTTACCATAAAAAACGCTGTTTGAAAAGTGGATTACACTGTGTCATAATCCTGCGCCATGTTCAACCCTGATGTTGAAACGATTTTTGTGATTTTTTTAAAAACCCGAATCAAACAACGGATAAATCTGATGCCTATATACAATCCATTTATGTGTAAATTCAAAAAAATCATCTCCCTGTGGATATGCGCGGCGATTCTGTTCTGCGGCCTGATCACTCCTGAAACCGCCGCCGCCCTGACCATCAAGGAAGAAAATGAATTGTCCAAAGAATTTCTCAAAACGGTGTTCCATGAATTTGAAGTCATCAAAGATCCTGTTATTAATGATTATATCAATCAGGTCGGCCAGAAAATCGTCGCCGTCATGCCGGATCAGCCGTTTCAGTATCAATTTTACGTGTTGCGGCAGGACGCATACAATGCATTTGCCGGTCCGGGAGGGCATATTTTTTTATTTTCCGGATTGTTTATCGCACTGGATAATGAAGATGAGCTGGCCGCCCTTCTATCCCACGAAATCGCCCATGTATCGTGCCGGCATCTTGCAGACATGATTCAGAAATCCAAAAAAACCGGCATGGCGACAATGGCCGGAGTGATTGCCGGCATTCTGATGGGCCTGGGAGGAGCCGGCACCCTGGGCGGCGCTCTGACCGTGGGGTCAATGGCCGCAGGCCAGTCCGCCGCGCTTGCCTACAGCCGGGAGCATGAAATGCAGGCGGACCAGATCGGGCGCACCTATCTTCAGAAAGCCGGATACAGTTTAACCGGTCTCCAGTCGGTCTTAAAAAAAATCCGGGCCGTGGATTGGTTCGGGCCGGATGAGATACCGACGTATCTCAAAACCCATCCGGCCACCGAAGAACGGATCATATACCTGGACACCCTTCTGGGAAACCAGAAGTCGCCGCCGCCTGTAAAAAATCCCGCGTTTGAAAGGGCCCATACCCGGATAACCGCCCTGTATGGAAACCCGGATCAGGCGGCCCGGACTTTTAAAAGCCAGATCGATGCAAATCCGGATAACGAGATGGCCCATTACGGCTACGGGCTTGTCATGGAGAGAAGCGGCAACGCCAAAGCCGCAGTCACCCATTTGGCCATCGCTCTTCAGGAAATGCCGGATGACCCGTATCTCAAGACCGATCTGGGACAGGCCTGCTTTCTGGCCGGTGACTACCAGCGGGCGTTAACCCTCCTGACGGACGCCCCCCACGATACGCCGGACAAATACCTGTATCTGGGACGCACGCTGATGGCGCTGGACCGATATGCCGAAGCCGCGGACGCATTCAAAAAACTCATTATTGAAGACCCGGAACACGGGGAAGCGTATTTTTTTATGGGGGAAGCGGAAGGGAAAATGAATGATCTGGGCAGCGCCCACTATTATCTGGGCCAGCATTATTTCAAAAAAGACGACCCGAAAAATGCCCGGTTTCATTTGAACAAAGCGCTGGAGTATGAAAAAAATCCGGAGCAGATCAAAAAAATCAAGGAACTTTTAAAAGAGCTGGATGAATCCGAATCCTTTTTTGGCAGGCGCGAGCGCCAAAAAAGGGAGGAAGACGGAAGCCGGTAGCGTGAGCGGCCATGAGCGCCATCGTTCCACCATCAGAATCGCCGCATCACCGGCAAGGATGGGCCCGGGCTGAATAAATATCGGGACTGATTTTTCTCTGCACCTCAGCGCCCCTGCGCGAGATATGTTTTTTCTCCCGCAGAGACGCAGGGCCTCAGAGGAATTTTTATATTTTCATATAAACTTTTGTATTTTTGATGTTTAATCGCGGCGCTGGCCCATGTCATGTTGGGCATTTTTCAGGCCCTGACACTTGGCGTAAATAAACTCAGGATCAAGATCAACCCCTGAGGCCCATTCGATAGTGTCAAAGGCTATGCGAACCCGCTTAAACGCATTGATATCCTTAAGCCTCTGGAAAACACCAAAATCAAGGAATGGCTTCATATCCAATTCACCTTGTTCACCATTATCAAAATCAATAAAAAGCACGAAATCTTCACCGGCAAAAATATTTTTTACTGATGGATACATAGCGCCACCTCCTACTGAAGAGGCTGAATCTTGAATGGCTCTTCACCATTTATCACCAATTCCCAATCGGCCATCAACTCATCCTGATGGAGCTCAGTCCACGCCAAAACAAGCTTTGTTTGCTTTCTTGGCAAGTTACCTTGAATAATTTCGCATGTCCGGATATCCACCGTCGCTTTGTATTCGGCAAAATATACATGAAAATGTGGTGGAGGATGCTCACCCGGAGCAAAATACATCCGAATTATAATCCCGTAGAACATTGATATTGTAGGCATAACAGATACTCCATTGCAAACAAAATTCCATCGTGCAATCATTTTGCCAACCAATATGGCGACGCAGTCGCCGGGAACGTAAAGCTAATCCGCCCGCCGTTGCATTTGCCGGAGACCAACCACGGCTACTCGGGTCGGCTTGAGCGGATTGTTAGCCATTATCAAAATCATTCCTTTCAGATAGCTTCCTTTTTGAGTAATACAGGATGAATAAACTAAGAATAAAAGGAGCTGTATAAATAAATTGAATGAATGGAGAAAAATATAATCTATAGCGATGCCCAATAATTGTACCTGATAATAGTTGGATTGTATCTCTCAAAGCATGTACGCTTAACTCTGACCCAACATTAGTAAAATATAGCATTATTGCCATTGCAAGCAATGCAACTGCGAGTAAATAGGAATTTGCTCGCCACAACAGCGCCACACGATCATATCCTAAACATCTGAAAATATAACCCATAAGAAGATAAGCAACAAAAAAACTTAAGTAAAAACAATAAATCGTGCCAGTTAACGACACAAACAGAAGTGTTGGAACTGAATAAATTACATGTGAATGGATAGTAACAATAAAATATGCAACAGAAACAAATAATAAAAAATTTATATATTTACTGCACCTAAATGAATGACAGGTTTTTTTAAGCTTATACAGGCCACAGATAAATAATGCCATACCTACTGAATCATTAAAAATATCAAACCTAAATCCATCTCCAGAAGGTGGTTTTCTAATAGTCACATCTATAAGACATATTATCCCCGCCCAAAAAAACATTCTTAATGAAGTCAGCAAGTCTTTCAAAATGAACCTTTCACGGTATTAAAAATGGCTAACGGTGAAATAACCTGCCGGCCAATGCGCTACCAGATTTAAGAACGCGGCTTGTTCCGGTCAGGTTTATTGACTGGTTAGCCATGTTTATGTGTATTTTTTCTTTAGTTCTACTTTCTCTGGAATCTCT
>DAIEHU010000053.1 GCA_027353395.1 Desulfobacteraceae bacterium | reverse complement strand
AAACCCGCGGGACTGGAATCCATCCCCCGGACCTATTCCCGTTACGGAATTCTCCCCGAATGGTTGATGGCGGATTTGAAGATTCTTCCCCGGCCGGATCTGATTCTCGTCACGTCCATGATGACCTACTGGTATCCGGGGGTGTTTGAAGCCATCCGCATGATCCGGACGGTGTATCCGGATATTCCCGTTGTTCTGGGAGGGATTTATGCGACCCTGTGCCATGACCATGCGGTGGCATATTCCGGGGCGGATGTGGTGGTGGCCGGGCCGGGGGAGAAAAAGATTCTGGATCTGGTGGAAGACATGCTGGGCGTGTCTTTTCCCCTTGGATTCGATCCGGACAACCTGGACACCTACCCCTATCCGGCCTTTGACCTTCAGCGCAAAACCGGCTATATCCCCCTGGTCACATCAAAGGGATGTCCGTTTTCCTGCGACTACTGCGCGTCCCATGTGCTTGCCCCGGTCCGGATGGTGAGAAACCCGGAGAAGGTAGTGGAAGAGATCTTTTTCTGGCAGGACCATTTCGGGGTCAGGGATTTCGCCTTTTATGACGACGCGCTGCTGGTGGATCCGGAGCATCACGCCATCCCGATGTTTGAGGCGATTGCGGCATCGGGCCGGACAGTTTATTTCCATACCCCCAATGCCGTGCATATCCGGGAAATCACCCCAAAAATGGCGTCACTGATGTTCCGGGCCGGCATGAAAACCCTCCGGCTGGGATTAGAAACATCGGATTTTGAGGGCCGGGAGATGGACCGGAAGGTGCGGGAAGCGGAATTTTTAGCGGCGGCCGCTCATCTCCGGGCCGCCGGATTTACAAAAGACCAGGTGGGGGCCTATCTTCTGGTGGGACTTCCGGGTCAATCCTTAAGCTCGGTTGCGCGTTCCATCGAGACCGTGAAACAGAGCGGCATCTCCCCGGTGCTGACCTATTACACCCCGATCCCCCATACCCGGATGTGGGAAGCGGCGAAGGCCGCCTCCCGGTATGATCTGGCCGCCGATCCGGTGTTCACCAATAATGCCGTCATGCCCTGCCGGCCCGCCGGGTTCGACTGGCAGGAGCAGGCCCGGCTGAAAAAGCTGGTAAAAGGGGTTGTCGCGGGTGTTCAGGCTGAAGGACTTGATGAATCCGGCATTTTATAAAACCTTCATTCCTCAAGCCCTTCAGCCTACAGCCTAAACCGATAGACGCCTTACTGTCGCAACCACATTTTCCACCGTGAATCCGAAATGTTTCAATACCGTGTTGCCGGGTGCGGATGCGCCGAAGGTGGAGATGCCGATGATGGCGCCGGCATCCCCGGTGTATTTTTCCCATCCCATGGGGAGCCCCGCTTCCACCGCCACCCGGGTTTTGACGGCCGGGGGCAGCACGCTGTTTTTGTAGTCTTTGGAGGTTTTTTCAAACAGTTCCCAGCTTGGCATGCTCACCACCCGGACGTTTATGCCCTGTTCCGCAAGTTTCTTGCCTGCTTCCAGGCACAGGCTGACTTCGGACCCGGACGCCAGAAGAATCGCGTCCGGCGTTCCCTTGGTGTCCGCCAGCACATAGGCACCGTTTTCAAGCCCATCAGCTGAAGGATAGATGCTGCGGTCGATGACCGGAAGATTCTGCCGGCTTAAGATCAGCGCGGTCGGGGAATCTTTGGATGTAACCGCATGACGCCAGGCCGCAGCGGTTTCCGTGGCGTCCGCCGGACGGATGACCGTGAGGTTGGGAATCATGCGCAGGGACGCGACATGTTCCACGGGCTGATGGGTAGGCCCGTCTTCGCCCACGGCCACGCTGTCGTGGGTGAACACATAGATCACGGGCTGTTTCATTAGGGCCGCCAGCCGGATGGCCGGGCGCATGTAATCGGCAAACACCAGAAACGTGCCGCCGAAGGGCCGCAGGCCCTTATGCAGACACATGCCGTTTAATATGCCGCCCATGGCGTGTTCCCGAACCCCGAACCGGATATTTCTGCCGTTATAACTGGTTTTCTGGAATACAGGCGCACCCTTGAGAAAAGTATTGTTGGATGGGGCCAGATCCGCGGACCCGCCGATAAGGGACGGAATCTTTTCCGCAAGAGCGTTTAACACCTTGCCGGAAGCGCCGCGGGTGGCCACAGCCCCGCCCGCATCTTTGAAATCCGGAAGACCGGCGGCCCAGCCGTCCCCATATTCGCCGGTCATCATGGCTGTCCATTGCCGGGCTTTTTCCGGGAACTGGTTTTGATAGGCCGAAAAAACACCCCGCCATTCTGTTTCCCGTTCAGCATTTTTCCGCATTAAGTCACGGAAATGCGCGATCACGTCATCAGACACGCAAAACTGTTCATCCGGAAGGCAGCCCAGGCATTCTTTGGTGAGCCGGACTTCCGCTTCTCCCAGGGGCGCGCCGTGGGCGTCGGCGGAATCCTGCTTATTGGGGCTGCCGAATGCGATATGGGTCCGGAGGACAATCAGGGACGGCTTGCCCGTTTCCCGCATGGCCGCATCAATCGCCCGGGAGATTTCATCCAGGTCATTGCCGTCGCCAACCGGAATGACGTTCCAGCCGTATGCCTGAAACCGCAGGGCCACGTCTTCGGTAAAGGTGATGTCCGTGCTGCCCTCAATGGAAATCCGGTTGCTGTCATACAGGCAAATGAGGCGGGACAACGCAAGGTGCCCGGCAAGAGACGCGGCCTCGGAGGTAATGCCTTCCATCAGGTCGCCGTCGCCGCACATGACAAAGGTGTGGTGATTGACCAGATCATAGCCGGGCTGATTGAACAGGCTCGCAAGATGGCGCTCCGCCATGGCCATGCCCACGGCATTGGTAAATCCCTGTCCCAGCGGGCCGGTGGTGGTTTCCACCCCCACCGTGTGGCCGAATTCCGGATGCCCCGGCGTTTTGCTTCCCCATTGCCTGAATTGCTTTATATCTTCAAGGGTAAGTCCATAGCCGGTGAGATACAGCAGGCTATACAGCAGCATGGACGCATGGCCTCCGGAAAGGACAAACCGGTCCCGGTCAAGCCATTCGGGATTTTTTGGGTTGTGTTTCAAAAACCGGGTCCAGAGAACATAGGCCGCGGGCGCAAGGCCCATGGGCGCGCCCGGATGGCCGGAGTTGGCTTTCTGCACAGCGTCCATGGAGAGGGTGCGGATGGTGTTCACGCACCGGGTGTCAAGGCTGTTTCCAGCCGGACATTCGTTCATTCTGGTTTTCTCCTTTGTTGAATTTAAAAAAAGAATTAAACCGCAGAGCGCACGGAGGACACGGAGAAAATGTTTCTATTGATCATCTCTGTGATCTCTGCGGCCTCTGTGGTAAAAATGATTTAAAGCGCCCGTAAAAACTCCGGCTTCAGGGCTACCTTCCCGCCGAGGGCCGCATCAATGAGCGCCAGGGTTTTTTGTTTTTCCTCCGGGAATTTCGCCCGGATGGGCAGGTAATTGGATGCGTGATTGGCGTGAAACAGGCCGTTGGAAAGCGCGGTATGTTCAACCATGGTCCGGATTTCCCGAAGCATTTCGATGGGCTCGATCAGGGGAAAGGTTCCGGACGCATGGTCCGTACAAAGGGGGGTTCCCGGAATCAGCATCAGGCTTAAGGCCCCCACATACTCCGGATCAATGGCCGAGAGCACCTCCCCCGTGACCTGGGCATGAATCTGGGACCGGTCCCGTCCGGCAATGCCCAAAAGCACGGTGACCGACAGGTTGATGCCGCTGGCCCTGATTTTCCGGCCCATTTCAATCATGGTGGCGGCGTCAGCGCCCTTGTGGATGTTTTTTAACGTCTCGTCATCGCCAGTTTCAAGGCCCATATAGGCAATGCCTAAGCCATTTTCATAAAGCGCCTTCAGCTCCTCCGGGGTTTTCATGCGGATGCCCTTGGTGTTGGCGTATACCCCCACCCGTTTGATCCAGGGAAGCCGGCACTTGATTTCAATTAAAATATTCAGGAGCCGTTTCTGCGGAATAATGAGCGCGTCTCCGTCGCAGATGAACAGCCGGTCCTGGTTCCGGCAGTGTCTGGCGGCAAACGCGATGTCTTCCATGATGATGTCATCGGATTTGATTTTGAACCGTTCACCCTTATACGCCCCGCAAAAGGTGCATTTGTTGTGGGAGCACCCCACGGTGGCCTGAAGCAGGATGCTGTTCGCCTCGCTCGGCGGACGGATGATGTAGCCTTCGTAATGCATGGTTTTCTCCGGTTGCGTGAAATTGATGGCGCCTTTTTATCCCGAAATGAATCGGACATGCAACCTTTTTATCAGAATCAAGGCATTGGACAGTCTCTCGCGCCGGGTATTTTTTCTTGCCTCAAAAACCGAAAGGGATCTGGGCATCCATGGAATTTCAAATTTCTCATTTCCTTTCCCTGACCGCAAATGCCCGGCAGTAGCTGCCAACATCGCGGTTTCGCGTATTCCATCCCTCCAGACCGTGGTGAAAACGAAAATTCAATGCCGACAAAGCGTCAGGCTGCTCATCGGACCATACTCCCCAGCCGGTGGTATGAAAAACCGAAGGCATATTGGTTTCGGTAAGGCCCTTGACATACAAGGTTTCCAATTCCGATTTTTTCGGCATACGCCACCCGCCGCCCCCGGCGGACAAACCCGCACACCAGGTCTTCGCTGCATCCCAGGTGGTGTCCGTATCCGGCCCCGCCATCCATTCCAGATGGGTTTTGAAATCCGTGATAATACCTGTTGCCGCGGATAAAACAAACCGTATCTTTATGGGTTCCGTCATCTGAAGAATTTCACCGGCAGGGCGGGTGGTCACCCGGCGGACATCATCGGCCTGCCAGTCTTTATGGCGCACGGAAATCCAATAATCCGATGAAGGATAAAGTGCTTTGAACCTGAATTTCCCATCCGAAGCGGTTGTTGTCTCAAATCGCTCATATCCTTTTACAGGCTGTATTTGTCTGACAATGACCTTCAACCCTGAAATGGGCGCATCCGTTGAGTCCACGATTTTGCCTTCCAACCCGGATTGCCGGGTGCATCCTGCCATTACAAATAATCCCGCAATAATTGCGACCATCCGCGTGATTGTTCTTTTTGTCACTTCAACCCCTCCTTATGATTGAATTTAAATTTATCTTCCGCGCTTATATAATAATATACTGATATTATAAATTATTTTTTAATTTTTGGGATTACAGGATAATTTTTAGCGGGATAAATGTCAATAAATTAGGTGGGATCGATGCCCCCAAAGAAAAAAACCGGAAGGGATGCTGTTGCGGCATCCCTTCCGGTTTTTAGCGGGGAGTGTTCTCGTTCAATGGGAATTGTGTAATTAATAGCCTCTGTTTTTTAAATCAGATACAACGTTGACAAAAAATTCACCGGCGTCAAAACCGGGCGTGATGCCAAACAACTGCCCGACGATATTTAAATGGTCGCAACCAGGGCTGTACCATGCGGCCTCTTCAATGCCCCGGAAGTTGCCCCATTTGGCGCTGTTTACGCTCACCAGCCCATCATTGGCCCCTTCATAGGCCAGAAGCACCAGCCACGTGGGTTCCAGAATCACGCTCGGGCAGGAGGTTTTGGCTTTGGCGGCCCAGCTTTGATAGTAAACGCCGGCCATGTTGGGGGTATTGGGATTAAATGTATTGTTCATGTAAGAACGGGTCAGGTCATAGCCGTTTTGAAGGCTGTTGGGATTGGTATCGCCAAAAATAAAGGCGTAGACGAAATCAAGGGTGCCGCCCACCAGCCATTCCATTGAATCGGGAACCAAGCCGACAACGATATCGGCAATCGCGCTGCCTCTGTGAGGTCCGGCAATGCTGGTGTGGCTTGCCACATAAGGACTGAGGCCCAGATTGGAAACCGCATCACGGGTATACAGGCATCCATGGGAATGGCCGATGATGTTTAATTTAGCGGCCCCGGTGATGGCTTTAATCTGGAGAAACTGGTTTTTAAAATCAATGGCCTTGTTCCGGGTGGAGTCCATGCCGTTTACGGATGTGACATAGACACGCGCGCCCTCGTTTTTCAGGGCGTCCGGAATTCCCCACCAGTAATCAACAATGCCCAGTATTTCAGCGGATGCACCCATGCCGTGAGCTAGGACGATGGGGTATTTGGTGTCGCAGGTATAGCTGCTGCTGCCGCCAGCCATTACGCTGACGGGCAGTAACAAGAAAACGGCCAATAAGATGATCGCATGTAATTTTTTCATGATCCCCCCTGAAATAAAGTTGTTTAATGAGTGCATGGGTTGTGTTTTTATCAACAGGTTTTTATTTTGATCTTCGCTTGTATTTATAAACAGCGTTTAGGGTGAATATGACGTAAACGTTAAGATAAGTCAATAAGGAAAAGCCTGAAAAATGGGTTCGAAAAACCTGAATTATCGGGAAGCCGGAATTAAACGCCTGGTTTACCCGTCCAGGGAGGTCAACCCCTCCCGGAGGGCGATTTTGGTGAGTTCAGCGATGCTGGTGACATTTAGTTTCCGCATGATCTGCTGGCGGTGGGTTTCAACGGTTTTGACGCTCACATGAATCCGGTCGGCGATATCCTTTGTTTTCATACCTTCAGCGATAAGCTGCAAGACTTCCCTTTCCCGGGCTGAAAGAAGGGAGGCGGGCGAACTGTCGCTGGCTTCCAGGATGGTGGCGTATTCTTTCATCACCGTGCCCGCGATTTTCTGGCTCATGTAATTCTGGCTGTTCATCACGGATGAAATAGCCGCCACCAGCTCGTCAAATGCGCAGTTTTTCAAAAGATATCCCGAAACCCCGGCCTTGAGCATTCCCACCACATAGCGCTTATCGGAATACATGGAAAGCGCGATGATCTTTGTCCCCGGAAGTTCGGCCACAATCTGGCGGGTGGCCTCGATCCCGTTAAGTTCTGGCATGTTGATATCCATGACAACGACATCGGGTTTCAGCTCGGCGGCCAGCCGGACCGCCCGCCGCCCGTTATCCGCTTCCCCGACAACCGTCATGTTTTTCTGATTCTCAAGCAGGGCCTTTAATCCGTCCCGGGTGATTTTGTGGTCATCCGCCAGCAGAATTTTGATGGTCATGGGTGATCCCCTCTTATGGTTTCCTGTTCGGTGGGTGTGACGGCGCGCATTGGGGAGACAATGGTTACCGTTGATCCGGCATCCGGCCCGGAGGTTATTTCCAGGCTTCCCCCCTGATGTTTCAAGCGTTCCTGTATGGAAAAAAGTCCAAAACCGCCTTTTTTGACTCCTGTTTCTGTTTTGGTCGCTTCAAAACCGACGCCATTATCATGAATCGTAATCCGGACAAAGGCATCCTCTTTGGATATGGCGACACTGACTTTGGTGGCTCGGGCGTGCTTGACCACATTGTGCAATAATTCCCGGGTCGCCTGAAACAGAAGCACTCGCAGGCTTTCATCAATGGGTTTGGACGTCATGTCGTCGATAAATTCGACCGGGATATCATGCTGCTGCTGGGTTTGTTCCGTCAGCCAGTCCAGGGCGGCTTCAAGTCCCAGGTCATAGAGCATGGGAGGACTCAGTTCAAAAGTCAAGGTCTGGGTGTCGGAAATGGACTGATCGATGAGCAGGTGGATGGCGTCGATATGTTTTGAGACATCGGCGGATGATACCGAATCCTTTACCAGGCGAAGTTTCATGGATGCGTTGGCCAGCGCGTGCCCGATGCGATCATGCAAATCGGAGGCGATTCTCCGGCGTTCCCGCTCTTCAGCCAGGGACACCTCGGATGACAAAGACCTGAGCTGCGCCTGATAGCGCAAGGCGTCGGCTTCCTGTTTTTCCGAGACATCCCGGAGCTGTTTTTCATTTTTAATGACATTTTCGTACAACCGGGCGTTTTCAAGAGAAATGGCCGCCTGAGATGCCAGCAGGCGAAGCACGGTAATCCGCTGCGGGGTAAATGCCGCCGTGGTGATATGATTTTCAAGATAGACCAGGGCGACCAGTTGCGCGTGCCGGACAACCGGAAGGCACAGGACGGATTTCGGCTGGCGTTCAATCACGTAAGGATCACGGGAGAATTCACTGTGGCTGCCCGCGTCGTCGATGACCAAAAAGGCGCCGGTGCGCTTCACATAATTTAATACCGGGTGGAACAGGTCGGCGCGGCTGTCGGCGGGCTGGGCCTGACAAATAATGGCTTCCCTGTGATCAATATGGATTTCCGATTCCAGATACATGCGCTCCGGCGTGACGCTCAAAAGCTGAACCTTGGTGGCGCCGGCGTTTTCCAGAACAATTTTCATCAGACTTTTGAGCAGGTCTTCCAGAATAATTTCCGTGGAGATGGTCTGAAGGGCGGTGACAATGGCGTTAAAATCCAGATGCTGATCCTCTGGAAAATGCCCGGGATGGGTATCCGCCTTCAGAATATGGGAGAAATTTTTTGCAATCTGATGGACTTTGGTGGCGGCCCCCCAGTAGCGGTAACTTTCCATGGCTTTCGCCATCAGCGGACCGGCGATATCCGCCGCCCCTTGGGATAAGTAATATTTCGCCGCCGCTTCACAACCGATGGCGTGGGTCTGGGTAAAGCCGTTGACGCGGGAAGAGGCGATCGCCTGCTGGTAATATGAGGCGGCCTGACGGTCCTGGCCGCTGATTCTGGCCACTTCCGCCGCCATTAACAGATATCTATCTTCAAAATTTTCCGGGCATTGACCGGCCAGGCGTTTTAACTGATTGCAAAATCTGCCGGTCTGCATGCGATACAGTTCTTTGGAGATCAGGGATGCCGCCGGGTACAGAGCGGTCAACACCATAAAATGATAAAAATAATATTCCGGTACAATAATGGTGCCCAAATGGAATTCCTGAAGCGCGCCGCATTGCCTGGCCGCCTGAAGCGCGCCTTCGTAATCCCCCATGATAAAAAGAAGCCTCAGTTTGAGAAGGTAATGGCGGCATAGAATAATCCGTATATCATCGGGCTGCATGTTTTTGACATGCCTGGTTTCTGAAAATCCATCATCATTCAAGCTATGAACATGAACGGTATTTCCTTTGAGGCATTTGATAAACTGCTGAACGGACATGAGGTAATACAATGCACCGCTGTCATGGCTTTGCTCCACAAATTCATAATAACGGCCGCATTCTTCAGCAATTTCATCCAGCGGCTTTCCGGCGGCCAGCAGGGTGAATATCAGAGACTGGATATGGTAGACCGTATAATTTAAATCACCGGCGTTACGGGCGGTTGCAAGCCCTTCCCGGTTCAAGGCGATGACCCGGTGGATGGGCCCGCGCCAGACAGCGATGGCGTTGGCGTAATACAGCAGCACTTTGGCGGTCATCTGTGCCCCGCCGAACTTTTTATTGGCAATAAGGGCCAGCCTCCCAAATTGATCGGCGCTCTGATAATCCTTGAAAATGGCGCTCAAGGCGGAGCCGTAAATGACGTAAGCAAAGGGGGAAACGGTGGAATTGCCGTGCTCCAGGGTCAGCTTGAAAATATGCAGCGCCAGGAATGTGGCGAGATAGGGATTGCAGAAATAGGCGGACAACCCCATGTTCATCATCATTTTTAAAATCAACAGAAGGCGGGAATCCTGAATTTCCGGCAGATCCAGCAATGCGTTCGGCTGCGTGCCGTGTAACCGTAATTTTAATGTCAGCAGACTGATGAGCGGCTTCAATTTACCGGCTTTTTCCGGCAGGTTCATCCCCAGCAGACGCAGCCCCGCGGCGCCGATGGCGACAGCCTCTTCATGACGGGCGAAACTTGCCAGCATGATCATTTTGTGATTGTATATTCCGGCTTTGTCCTCATGGGTCAATGCCCGCTCCAGCAGGAGTTCGAACAGGATTTCCGCATTATGGAAATGATGGGAGAGGTATTCGCACTCCATGCGCTGCTTTTTGATATCAAATATCAGCGCATGATTTTCCTGCCATGCGGCATCCTCAAGAAACGCTTCCCCGGTTTTCAAATAGGTCAGCGCCTGCTCATAGGCCGCCGCATCCTTGGCCCGTTTTCCGGCGATGAGATTGAGCCGGACCGCCTGTTTTCTGTCTTCGGACGATCTCAGCTGGTCTTTTCCCTGATTAAAATGATGAACAATGGCGAAAATCCGGCTGTACAGATCCGCCGGAGCGGTATTTTGCAGCATCATCTTTCCGACTTGCAGGTGCAGGCTCTGTTTCAGCATGTCCGGGACCAGCGCGTATACGGCATGACGGACTTTATCGTGCAGAAATTCAAAGATCAGGTCGTCGCTGGGCGACAATCCGGTTGCGGAAAGACTTTCGGAAAATCCGGCGGCTTGCGAACCGTCTCTGGATGCATTCCCTCCGGCGCTTACCGAGACGAGCCCAAGTCCGATGGCCTCGCGCAGATCGGTCAAAATCCCATGGGATGGTTTAGCCGCCAGCCGGGAGAGCAGGGACAGGGAGAATGTGTTGCCGATGCAGGACGCCAGCCGGAGAATGTGCTGCGAGTCGTCGGTCAGCTTCAGCACCTTGGCCGCCATAAAATCAATCACATTATCGGTGATCCGCTCCGCGGAGATTTGCTGAATATCCCATCGCCAGCGTCCGTTCTCATAATCATAGGAAAGGAAGCCCTGCCGGTAGATGGTTTCAAGGAACTGCCGGACAAAAAACGGATTGCCCCTGGTTTTGTCATAAATGATTTGCGCGAGCAAATTGACCTGGTCCATGCTTTCCTGCAAGGTATCGGCAAGCAGGCGGCAGATATCGGTCTGGCGGATTGCTTGCAGAATGATGGTTTGAACCGGCAGCCCTTTGTGTTTAATGGCTGCGATGGAATCCAAAAGCGGGTGATCGCCGCTGATTTCATTGGTGCGATACGCGCCGATAAAATAAAAATTTCGCGTCCGGGTGCCGGTGAAGAAGGCCTCCATGAGCTTCAGACCGGCCGCATCCGCCCAGTGCATGTTGTCGATAAACAGCGTCAGAGGATGTTCTCTGGCGGCGAATACCCTGAGAAATTTTTCAAACACCAGATGAAAGCGGTTCTGGGCGTCAGCCGGCGACAATTCCGGGGCCGGGGGTTGAGCGCCCAAAATAAATTCCACCTCCGGAATCACGTCAATGATGATCTGGGCGTTAGCACCCAAAGAAGCCGCCAGTTTATGCCGCCATGCGCTGATCTGGTCCGCCGAGCCGGTCAGAATCTGCTTGACGATTTCCCCGAATGCCTGAATCAGGCCGCTGTAGGGGATGTCCTGCTGGAACGGCTCATACTGGCCGGATATGAAATGACCGCCTTTTTCCACCACATACCGCCGGACTTCCTCCACGATGCGGGATTTCCCCACGCCCGAATATCCGGCGATCATGGAAATTCCGATATTGTTTTCCTTGACCCGGTTGTACTCATCCACCAGCATGGCCATTTCAATTTCCCGTCCGTACATCCGGTCCGGAAACAGGAAACGTTCAGGAATATCATGGCGGGCGATCTGAAACCGGGGATTGGGATTATCGACGCTGGCCAGCCGCCGGAATTCCAGAAGATCCGATTGAATGCCGAATCCGCTCTGGTATCTGTTGTC
>DAIEHU010000052.1 GCA_027353395.1 Desulfobacteraceae bacterium | reverse complement strand
TATATTGGCGTGATTGAACATGGCCGCGGCGTTGATCAGAATTTCAAAAGTCAGCACGGCTCCCGGCGGAAATCCAAATGCGGCCACGGCAGTCAGCTTGATCAGCAATGAAATGATAATTTCAAAGGGGTGAAACCGGATGGCTGTCGTGACATCAAGGTCCAGATCGGAATGGTGGACCTGATGCATCCGCCACAGCACCGGCACGGAATGAAACAGGATATGCCGAAGGTAAATGATCAGGTCCAGAAGAACGATGGCGGCTATCCATTTTTCCCAGACCAGCCCGTAATACTGATTGAACACCCCGATACCCCTGGAGCGGGCCGCATATGCGAACGAGACTGGCAGCAGAAAAATGCCGGATTGCAGTATGGCGGCGCTCACCGCCGCCAGCCCCAGGTTGTTCAGCCAGCGTTTGGCTTTCGAATCCACTGGTCTTTTTCGTTCAAACCCGTATTCCCATACGCCCATCCACATGAGCATACCGAAAAAAAACGCCAGTCGAAGGATCTTTTCATATAAAAAAAAGCGCATGAATGAAATTTAATCTTCCTGCAGCATGGCGATGGCCTCTTCCGCCGTCTTGTTGTCGTGCACAATGGCGCAGGCCGCCTTGACAAACAGGGCGGGATTTTTGTGCTGAAACGCATTACGGCCAATGGACACCCCTTTTGCGCCAGCCAGCATGGCCCCTTCAATGGACTTGAACACTTCGGCGTCGCTCTGTTTGCTGCCGCCCGCGATCAGTATCGGCGCGGGGCATCCTTCAACAACCTCCCGGAAGGATTCCGGATCACCGGTATATACGGTCTTGATATAATCCGCGCCCAGATCCGCGCCCATTCGCGCGGCCAGCTTCACCGCATCCAGGTCTTTTTCATCTTCAATCAGCGGCCCCCTGGGATACATCATGGCAATGAGCGGCATGCCCCAGTAATTGCAGTCAACCACCACTTTTCCAAAATCTCTGAGCATTTCCGCCTCATGCTCATCCCCAACGTTGATATGGATGGAAACCCCGTCCGCACCCACTCGGAGCGCGTTTTCCACCGTGTTGACGAGCACCTTCTTGTTGGGTTTGGGAGACAACATGCTGGCGGCGGACAGATGAAGAATCAGCCCGATATCGCGCCCATAGGTCCTATGCCCGTGCTTGGGAAGCCCCAGATGCCCGATCACCGCGTTTGCGCCGCCCTCAGCCACCTGGTTTACGGCTTTTGTCAGATCCACCAGGCCCTTGATGGGGCCGACAGTCACCCCGTGATCCATGGGTACAATCACCGCCTTGCCCGTTTTTCTGTCAACAATCCGCTCCATTCTCACCGCTTTGCCGCTGGTAAACATCTCCCGTTACCCCCTTGCATATTATTACGTGAAAAACAAACAGCTCTCAATATTACAAGCACTTAACCATATGGTGACATATAAGCCGGAAATTCAATCTGAAGTCAAGAGGTAACCCAATCGCAATTTCGTTTCCCGGTTGTTTGCGCCTGACGTTTGTGGTATGGATGGATTCCGCCGGTCCGGTTTTAATTGATGTATACGGGAAGGGAATCAACTGATTGAAACGATTGTCATCCGTCTTATTCGTTAAGCAATGCCAGTTGCTTGGGGTTTTGCTGCTTATCGCCGCTGGAACGCTGATCTATTCCAACACATTCCGGTCGCCGTTTGTATTTGATGATATCAATTTTATCACCCGCAACAACCCCCATGCGCACATGACGACTTTTTCCTGGACGGCCATCAAGGCGGCGGCCCTGGAGGGAAATCCCCGGCACCGGTATCTGCCTAACATCAGTTTTGCTCTGAATTATTATTTTGGCGGGGAAAACCCGTTTGGGTATCACTTGGTCAATCTGGGCATCCACCTGCTGACCGGGATTTTCCTGTTTTTTCTGTTTCAGGCGACATTTTTTCTTTGCGGCAACAAAAAGAACGGGGGCTTGCCGCCAGGTGGATTTGCGGCGGCTCCTGATCTGTGGCCCGCTCTTTTCGGGGCGATGCTCTGGCTGGTGCATCCGGTGCAGACCAATGCGGTGACCTATATGTGTCAGCGCATGACCAGCATGGCGGCCATGTTTTTTGTCCTGTCCCTGCTGCTGTATGTGACCGGACGAACGCATTTCCGGAATGAACGCTTCAAGTCGTCCGTGGCGTTTTTTGCTGGCTCCGGAATTTCCGGCCTTTGCGCTGTGGCCAGCAAGGAAAACGCCGGAACCCTGCCGGTTTTTATTCTTTTGTATGAATGGTTTTTCTTCCAGAACCTTCAAAAATGGCGGTCAATGCGGCCGTTGATCTGGGTTGTCGCCGGTTTGATGGTGTTTGGCGGCATCATTGTTCATTTTCTGGGGCTGGAGCCCGTCTCAAGGATTCTTGCGAGCTACAGCCAGCGGGACTTTACGCTTTCCGAACGTGTGATGACGGAATTCCGGGTGGTGGTGTATTATCTTTCCCTGCTGGCGTTCCCTCATCCCCGGCGGCTGGTTCTGGATCATGACTATCCGCTGTCGCATTCATTGATGACGCCCATTTCCACGATTTTCAGCCTTACAGCCATTGCCGCGCTGGCGGTTTATGCGATTTACGCGGCAAAAAAGGACCGGCTGTTGTCCTTCGCGATCCTCTGGTTTCTGGGGAATCTGGTCATCGAATCATCGGTCATCGGCATTGAAATCATCTACGAGCACCGTCTGTATCTGCCCGCCATGTTTCTTTATCCGGTGTTTTCCCGGATGGTTTTTCATGTGTCCGGCAACAAACGGGGGGCCGGGGCCGCCATCCTGACGGCTCTTGCGCTGATTCTGGCGGTATGGACATACCAGCGCAACATCATCTGGCAATCCGAGGTGTCGTTCTGGACGGAGGGTATTCAAAAAGCGCCTGGAAAAGCCAGGCCTTATCAGAATCTGGCCTATTCCCTGCAAGCAAAAGGCGAATACATGCGGGCCATTGACAATTATCGAAAATCCCTGGCCATCACGCCCCATCCCACGGCCTACGCCAATATGGGTCTGTGTTTCGAGAGCATCGGCTATTACTCTGATGCGGTGGATGCGTATGCCCATGCCTTGAAAATGCGGCCGGATGCGCCGGACATTCATGTCGATATGGCCGTGGCCCTGGCCAATACCGGCGAATTCGGCGCGGCCATGCGGCAATTTGCGGAAGCCGCCCGGTTGAACCCAAAAAACCGGGGGCCGGAATTGAGCATGGAGGTGCTGCGCGCGTTTCTGGACCAGTGCCGGGAGCCGGAGGCCTGCCTGCAAATGAGCATTCAACAAAAGCCGGACAATGCGGAATTGCGGTTTAAGCTGGGGATGCTGTATGAATCCCAGGGGCGGCCGGATGCGGCCATGGCCGTCTATGAAACCGTGAGGCGCATGATCGGTGAAACCGGCCGGACACTCTATGGACGGGTCATCATCCGGATGGCGTTTCTTTACGCCATGAAGGGCGATATGGAGCAGGCGCGCCGTCTGCTGGCGCAGGGCATTCAAACAGCGCCCGGCAACCCGGATTTTTATTATGAAATGGCGGCATTAAACGCCAGCCTCTCCCAGACGGAACTTGCCGCGGCCTTTCTGGACAAGGCCATCCGGAAAGGATTCCACCGATGGGATCAGCTTGAATCGGATCAGCGCATGGAAAGCCTTCGAGGCACCCGGTATTATCGGAATTTAAAAAGAAGTGATTGAAAAATCATTCCGTATCATTTACAAGACCGTATCGTTAAAAATTAAGAAAACAGTCATTATAAAAAAACACTATTCAACAGGAGGATATCAGATATCATGGGAAAAGGTGATCAACGAACCAAGCGGGGAAAAATCAACAGCGGCACTTACGGAAAAACCCGTCCGAGAAAGAAAAAGGAAAAAGCGGCATCCAAATAAATGCCAGAAAGTTAATCCCTGTTGTTTGGCAGATGGTCTTTGTCTCCGGCTGAAGAGGCGGGTGGCGTTGTTTTTTGTATACACTCCGAACAGCTTAAAAAACAATCCACAACGGTTTCGTCAAACAATATGCCCCGGTTGCTTGTGATTGTATTTAGCGCTCTTTCCACCGGCAAGGCCGCGCGATAAGGGCGGTGGGAACTCATGGCTTCCATGACGTCCGCCACGGCGATGATTTTTGCCTCCAGCAGGATGCCGGATCCTTTCAGTTTGCGGGGGTAGCCGCTGCCGTCCACCCGCTCATGGTGCTGATAAACGATTTGTGCAATGGGCCAGGGAAAAGGGATCTGTTCTAAAATTTTAAACCCGATTTCCGGGTGGGTCTTGATGAGTTCCCATTCGGCTTTCAGCAGTTTCCCCGGACGATTCAGCAGGGATACCGGCGTTCGGATTTTTCCGATATCATGGAGCAGGCCGGAAATTTTAATGGCTTCGATCTGGTCCGGCGGGAGTCCCATGCCTTTTCCGATAATGCATGCATATTCGGCCACGCGATGCTGGTGACCTGCCGTATACGGGTCGCGGCTTTCCGCCATCAGGGCCATGCCTCCTACGGTGGCCGTGAACATTTCGTGAAGCTGGGCGGTTTTGTTTCGCACCTGTTCTTCCAGCATCAGGTTCTGTCTGTTTAAAGCCTCCTTCATTTTTTTCAGCGACATGTGGGTCTGCACCCGGGCCTTGACCTCCGCAGCCTTAAAGGGCTTGGTGATATAGTCAACCGCGCCGACATCAAATCCCTTGGCGATATACCGGGCATCGCTCAATGCCGTGATGAAAATGACCTCGATATCCCGGTACCTGCCATCGGATTTGAGTTTCGCGCAGACTTCAAATCCATCGATCTCCGGCATCATCACATCCAGCAGAATGATATCCGGCTGATGGGTCTCAAGGTATTCAAACGCCCTGGCCCCGTTTTTGGCCACGCCAAACTGGTACTCTCCTTTTAATATGTCCAGTAGCAAATCAATATTGATGGGATTGTCATCCACTATCAAAACAAGGGGATACGTGTTATTCATCGTGTCTTTTCTCCCGGATGAGGTTGAGATTCAGGCCCCGCTGTTCCGCAGCCAGAAAAACCGCTTCACTGGCGTCATCATATTCATATTCCCGGATTTTATGCTCCAGTTGTCGAATCAACGAATTGTCCGCATATTGTTTTAATTTTTCAAAATATTCTGAAATTTTGAGCGGATCCGCTTTTTTCAAGGCGTTCAGCAGATCCAGCAGGAGCGGCGCGATTTTCGCCGCATCCTCCACGCCGCCAGCAGCGGGACTATCGTCCGCGTCCCTATCCGGAACAAGCATGTCAATGGATGACAGCAAGCGGGTTAAACCGGCGTCCATCTCCGCCAGCAGATGATTGGCGTCCGCGGCGACCGTCTGGCCAGATGCGGCATTCCGGCAAAAGATGATGATTTTTTCAGCCGTTTCTCGCACTTCATCGCCGCCGATGTTGCCGCCGCCGCCTTTCAGTCCATGGGCCAGGGCGTAGAGGCGGTCCCAGTGACCGGCTTTTGCGGCGGCTCTCATGTACTCCGCGGTGTGGCGGTTGGTTTCGGCAAAAAGGGCCAGGGCTTTCTTATACGCCGCCTGGTCTATTCTCAGATTTTCCATGGCGTTCCGGACATTCAGCCCTGGAACCGGTCGCGCGGCCAGGTCATCCGCCTCCGGCCCCGCCGGTTCCGGGGCATCCTCTGGCGGCGGTGTTTTGGCTTCCGGCTGCAGATAGCGAACCAGGGCTTCAAACAAATTTTCCTGCCGGATGGGTTTGGGGACAAACCCGTTCATTCCCGCTTCAATGCAATGCCGCTCATCGCTCATCAGTACGGAGGCCGTCATGGCGATAACCGGCAGGGTTTTACGATTCGGCATTTCCCGGATTTTCCGGGTGGCCTCGTATCCGTCCATGTTCGGCATCTGAATATCCATGAGAACCGCGTCAAATGGTTCTTCCGACACGCGATGAAGCGCTTCAACACCGTCAGAGGCGACATGAGCGTCAATGCCAACGGATTTGAGTATTTCAACAGCGATTTCCTGATTGACCCGGTTGTCCTCCACAACGAGAATCTTAAGTCCCGCGAGCAGGGATTTATACCGGTCGCGGCGCAGGATCGCCATGGACCGGGTCTTGTCCTTTGGAGCCGGGCGATGTCCGAAAACATCCATAACCGTATTCAGCAAAGCGGATGCGGTGACGGGTTTGGCGATGAATCCGTCCACTGTCTGATGCGCCCCGTTCGGCAGCGCAATGTCCGAAATCGTGCTGGTCATTAATATGATGGGCGTTTTTAAAAATAAATCATTGCGGATTTCCAGAGCCGTCTCCCAGCCGGTCATGCCCTTCATTTTCATATCAATAACAGCAAAATCAATATCCTTGCGCTGCCGCCGGCAGTCCTTCAAAATCGAAATAGCGGCCATGCCGGAATCGGCGGTCAGGACGGAAAAGCCGAAATGATTCATGATGGAAGACAGAATCAACCGGTTTTCCGTGCAGTCATCAACAATGAGGGCGGTTAATCCCTTCATGTTTTCCGGCAGCATGAAGGGGTCGCGGATCTGGCCGGGCGGCAGCAGCATCCGGGTGGTGAATATGAACTCAGACCCGCTGCCGATTTCGCTGGTGACGGTTATCCGGCCCTGCATCAATTCCACCAGGCGCTGGCTGATGCATAAGCCCAGGCCAGTTCCGCCGAATTTCCGGGTGATGGACGTGTCGCCCTGGGTGAATGCCTGAAAAAGCATATCCCGCTGTTCCGGGGTCATCCCAATGCCGGTGTCTTTTACGGAACAGATGAGCTGGATGGTCTTTTCATCAATGGTTTCGAAACTGATTTTGATGAGAATCAATCCTTCTTTTTCGGTGAATTTGACGGCATTCCCCACCAGATTGGTCAAAACTTGCTGAAATCGTAAGGAATCTCCAATAATATTCAATGGCGTTTCCGGCTGGATATCCAGCAGAAGTTCAATATTTTTTTCCGCCGCCACGCCGGCGAAAGAGGTGATCACATTATTAACGATGGTCTCCAGCCTGAAGGAATGAGGATCCAGGGTCAGTTTGCCCGCGTCGATTTTTGAAAAATCCAGGATGTCATTGATGATCCCCAGGAGCGCATTGCCGGATGAGTGAATGATCCTCAAATAATACGCAATTTTACTGGGCATTCTTTCAGCCAGAGCCAGCTCCGCCGCGGAAATGACGCCGTTCATGGGGGTCCGGATTTCGTGGCTCATATTGGCAAGAAATTCGCTTTTGGCCCTGGATGCGTCATCGGCGGTTTTAATGGCGGCCCGGAGTTCCCTGTTTGCCTCCCGGAGTTCCGCCGTGCGTTCCTCCACCCTTTTTTCCAGTTGTTTATAGGCTTCTTTTAAGTTTTCTTCAGAGCGTTTCCGTTTGGTGATATCTTCCACCAGCCCTTCAATGTAAAGGAGTTTGTTCACCTGGGTGCGAAACGAGACGGCCTGCACGGAAGCCCAGATCAGGCTCCCGTCTTTTCGCTTTAACTGGCATTCAAAATGGTTTACCTCATCATTTTTCTGAAGCAGTAAAAAAAACTGCTGCCTGTCGGCATCAACGGCAAAGAGCTGTTCGCCGATATGCGACACGGACGCCACCATGTCCGCGGGCGAATCATATCCGAGAATCGCGGCCATGGATGGGTTGACATCAATAAAGCGGTTCTGCGGCCCGGCGCGGAAAATGCCTTCCTGGGCGTTTTCAAAAATCCCCCGGTATTTTTTTTCACTGTTGAGCATGGCGTTATACATGCGCTTGCGCTCGGTCATTTCCCTTTGAAGTTTCAGATTGATCTGACTGGTTTCCTTCGCCAGTTCCCGCGATTTTTTGGCGGAGTCTTCCGCATGGTTTTTGGCTTTGATAAGGTCCATGTCCCGCTGTTTGATCTGATCCATCATGGTGTTGAACGCATCCACCAAGAGACCGATTTCATCATCGCCTTTTTTTGTCACACGGGCGGAATAATCCATATTGGCCGCCGTGTGCCATGCCACTTTCGCCAGATTCAAAATGGGTTTGGATATAAATCGCTGGAGGGCTGTCAGCATGAAAAATACAATAAAAACAGCAAAAAACAGCACAAGGCCGACATATCCGAGGTATCGCCAAATCATGGCGTACATTTCATGCAGGTCGGATGTGAGCAGAACCATGCCGATGGTTTCGCCGTTAAGCCGGATTGGGGATGCCACTTGCAGCTTGGCGTGGGTGAACCGGACGCCCTCGAACGCCGGGTATGCCGGCAGGGTGCCGGATACCATGCCATCGCGGTTGTATCCGGCAAAAATCTCGTGCAACCGATTAAAAATATAGGCTGAAATAATTGATCGCCTGGCTCTCAGGGCGTTAAGCGTTTCATGCGCGACATTCGGGTCGTCAAAGGTCAGCGAAGCGGTGGTCCGGTCAGCGATAATGGTGGAAAGAATCGACAGCTCGTTTGCCTGGGTATGCCTGAAATTCATCACCTCAAGAACCCCGAGAATGCTGCAGGCCATTATCAGGGCGATGCTGCTGCTGATCATCACAAGAATCCGCAGCTTGTTGGTGATGGATAAATTTTTAAATGCGGTCCGTGCCATTTTATCCCTTATTCGAAGGTCGAAGCGATTTCAATGAGTTTGGCGCTGATTTTCAAATCCGCATCAAAAGCCGCTGTTTTGTTGATTGCGAACCGGACATGATTTTTATCCATATAAAACCGGATGATGCCGCCCGAGTGAAGAAAGTCTTCGTCTTCACCAATGGTGAGTATCGGAAGCCCGTAGACTTTTCTGAAAATATCGCTTGACAGGTGGGCGTGGGACGAACAAATGAACAAAACTTGGCATTCGGCCAGTTGATCCAGCTGGCTGATGCGCCGGATGGAAAGACGATAAGCGCCGACGGTCCGGCCTTCGATGGGATCCAGCGCATGGCCGAAGTGGTCATTGCCGAATACGCCGATGGTGATCACGCCGCCGGTCCGGTCCATGACCTGATCCGGCCATTTTATAAATTGAATGAAATTCACCATCATGGCGCCTTTGATCTGGTCTTCCGTTCCTTCCAGGCCCAGCCCCGCGGCTGCCGGGAAGACCATTCCCGTCAGAATGGCGGCAATTATTACGAGCCTGTGAAGAAGACTCATTTTTATGTTCAGGGGATGCGGCATCACGTTCATATTAAAAGTCATAACCGATGGTCAGCCATATATTTCTGCCCTCAACCGGCTGCCGGGTGGGATAATATTCGCCGGTGGCGGTGCGAATGCCCGCATCAAAAGCATCGTCATTATCCAGCAGGTTCCGGATTAAAAGCTGGCAGTGCATGCCTTTGATAAAAGCGTCGTCCCACCGGATATTGGCGTGAAAAATAATTTGATCGCCTATTTCCGTCTCTGGATTGGTCTGAATGGTTTTTATTTTATATAAATAATTGGATCGGACATGCAGGGACAGATTTTTCAGCAAATAGTAAGTCAATCCGGCATTGATCTTGTGCCGCGGAATATTTGGAACAGACGTGAGGTCATGGGCCGCCGGCGGCGTTTTCAGCGTGTCCGGAAGATCCTGATATTCTCCTTTTGAAAAGGTATAATTCAAATAGAGCGTCAGGCGTTCCGCCGGTTGATAGTCGGCGGAAAATTCAGCGCCGATGATATGGGCTTTCCCGATATTCTGGTTCTGGTTCCAGAATTCCGATTCCGGGTTGGGGTTGGAATCGCTGGTCTCCACTTCAAGAATGAGATCACGAACGACATTGTTAAATACCTGAAGTCCGATATGGCCTCTGGATGAAAAGGCATAACCGGCCCCAACCTCCGCAGACCACATTTTTTCAGGTTCAAGATCGGGGTTGGCTTTTCGCTGCCGGGTTTCATTTAAGCGTTCCCATGCGGTGGGGGCGCGATAACCGGTGGAAAAAAGAGTTTTGAACGTAAAATCCCCTGGGTTGGCGATGCCGCTGATCCGGTAGGTATTGGAATTCCCGTAAGCGGTATTATGGTCAAAACGGTATCCGCCGATGGCGGAAATAATGTCCGTCATCCGGCAGATCCCTTGAAAATATCCGGCATGGTTTTTGTCATTGTCGGTTTGATAGGCCCCGTAACCTTTCGGGACTTCAGTATAAATGGATTCCCATCCAATGGTGGCGTCGATCCTGTTTGAAGGGGTCCACTGAAGGCGTTCTTCAATTTTCGCCGATTCATCCGGCCGCGCGTAATTGGAGACGGTTGTCACATCCTCCGGGTGATTGTATGCATCCGGTCCGGGAATGTCGGGATAGGATTCATGGCTGGAGCTTAAGAGTTCCGAGCGGTGAATCACGGATTGGCTGTCTATGGACAGCTTTGAATTGATTTCCCAGAGATACCCAAGACTGAAGGACGTGCTTTGGAAATCCCAGGCGGAGCCGGTAAACCCGTTCCCGTCGGTATCAATTTGATAGGTTCCGTTGGCGGAGGTGCCGTCGCCCTGGCGGTAGCGCCAGTTGATGAATTCCGCCCGCAGGTTGTTGAAATTAAATTTTGCGGTAAGGTTGTAAGTGTCTTCTTTTGAATTATTATAAGTATCTGACCACCAATAGCCACGGCCGTCGGCATTCAAATGCTGTACGCCGCTGAAATCCGGGCCGCCGCTGTTGTAATAATACCCGCCGATGCTGTATGCGAATGGGTTTTCGCCTGGCGTGGCGTCATTTAAGGAAAAGGATGCGCCGCCGCCCGCATGATCCGTGCCCGTCCAGGCACCGGCGAAGGTTTGAACCGTTTTTCCGGCGGTTTTTTTGCCGTCTTTGGTGATAATATTGATGACCCCGTTAAAGGCGTTGGCCCCGTATAGAGAAGAGACCGGCCCGGCGACGATTTCGATCTGTTCCACATTGTGGAGGGGATAACGGATGGTTCCTCCGAGGATGGCGTTTTCCGAAATATTATTGTCCAGAATGCCGTCGATGTATACCAGACTTCGCTGGTTGTTGCCGATCAGCCCCCGTTGATGGATTAAATCCGGGAAGAGTCCATAGGTGTGCTGAAAATCGAATCCGGGAACATCCTGCAATGCGTCGCTCAAGGTGCGGTAGCCCCGATCGCGGATGTCCTTATCTGTGATGACATATACGGCGCCGGGCGTGTCTTTCAGCTTCACGCTGGTGCGGGTGGCGGTGACCACTTCCATATCCATTAACTCATTGATATTCATGCTGTATATGTCATTTTCAGCAACTGTTTCAGAAAGGCATGGAGAAGGACAGCCCCATATCATCAATAGAACGATCCTGGATAAGGCTTTGCGGTATAAGCATTTGATCAATGGCGGTTTCGCGGCTTGATGCATTGATTCCATCCTTAAATTGGCGAGGTTGGTTTAAAAAGAACAGGGTCAACACATTCTGAGCAAGCGGCGCATCGTGAGGATTTTCTGATTTCGTGCATTGTAATTTAATAAAAATAATCGGATATTTCAAGAAAGATATTGCGCCCGATGCCGATCAGCCTGGTGCGCCGCTGGTGTCAGCGGGCCGGTTTAACAATTTTGTCGTGTTTGGGACGTCAAATATTACAATTTTGTAAAATTTATCGTTTTTTTTATGGCGGTTTTTTATATAAGCAAATAAATTCCCATAAGTTAAAATTTGTATAACATTGGCATTAAATTTGCTAAATATTAAAAGCCGGAGAAAAAAACCGCGATTTATTTTGACAATCTTTATTCA